>JBDTXZ010000252.1:0-5920 GCA_040005935.1 bacterium
AGAAGTTCATGAACATCGCGCCGAACAGGTACACCCAGTAGCTGAAGGCGTTGAGTCGCGGAAACGCGACGTCGCGCGCGCCGATCTGGAGCGGAATGAGGTAGTTGAAGAACGCAGCGGACAGCGGCATGATCGCGAGGAAGATCATGGTCGTGCCGTGCATCGTGAACATCTGGTTGTACGCTTCGGCCGAGAGGACGTGCTTGTTCGGGCCGGCGAGTTGCCAGCGGATCAAGCCTGCTTCGAGTCCGCCGACGATGAAGAAGAAGAGCGACGTAAAGAGGTAGAGCGTGCCGATCCGCTTGTGATCGACCGTGGTGAGCCAGCTCCAAAGGCCGCTCTCACCGACGTAGCTCTCCGTCGGCGCGTAGGCCGGTGCGGTAGCTGTGGTTGCCATGTAGTCCGTGTCTCCGGTGGTGGCGGCTATTTGAGCGACTGCAGATACGCGACGATGTCGGCGATCTGCTGGTCGTTGAGTCCTGTCTTCGGAATGAACGCCTTCGTGACGCCATCGTACTCACCGGCGCCGAGCGTGGGCATGATGACCCCGGGCTTCATGCGCCGCGCGTTCTTGATCCAGAGCGAGAGATGCTTCGTGTCGTTCGGATAGATGCCGCCGGCGATCGTGGTGCGCGACGCAACGTGGGTCAGGTTCGGGCCCATCTTCGCCTGCATCATCGGGTTGCCGGAAATCATGTGACACCCGACGCAACCGCCGCCCATCTTGTTGATAAAGTCGAGCCCGCGCTGCGGATCACCCTTGAGCGACTCGTTGAACGCGAGTCCCTCTGGCAACGGTGTCTGTGGTATGACATGCGACGGAATCTTGTCGTGCGGGAACGAATAACCCGCCTGCTGCACGACCGCACCGCCCATCGCGCCCATGTCGTGCGCAGGCACCGGGGCTGGAGTTGCGCCTGCGGTCATGGCGCCAGCAGTGGGCGCGGTCTGCGCCAGCTGCGACGGTCCGGGCTGCGTCTGCGGCACCTGGGCCTGCTTCTTGGTGCTGTCGGCGGGAACGGCTGGGGCAGCAGCGGGCACCGCGGCAACCGCGCCGAACGCGGCGGGGCTCAACTGATGCTTCGTCCACGAGTCGAAGTTGGTCGGCGTTACCGTGAACACCTTGAAGTGCATGTTCGCGTGCGACGTGCCGCAATACTCGGCGCAGAAGCCATTCCATGCGCCTTCGCCCACGGAGTCGGGCGTGAACCACAGGTAGTTCACGTGGTTCGTGATGAGATCTCGCTTGCCACCCATCTGGGGAA
Source organism: bacterium (assembly GCA_040005935.1). GTDB lineage: Bacteria > Gemmatimonadota > Gemmatimonadetes > Gemmatimonadales > Gemmatimonadaceae > AG11. Next base: position 1,266 of record JBDTXZ010000252.1, read on the forward strand.
TCCAGAAGGAGTGCAAAACGTCGATCGTCTGGAGCTTGAAGTTGACCTTGCGCCCCACTGGGATGTAGAGCTCGTTCGCGGTGACCAGCGTATCGATCTTGCCGTTTGCGCCGGCGCCGGTGTACTGCGGATAGCGGAACTCCCACCACCACTGGTGTCCCCACACTTCGACCTGCAGCGCGTCGGCAGAGGCGACTGCCTGCGTCTTGAAGATGGTCTTGACCGTGGGCACTGCGATGAACGCGAGGATCACGGCGGGAATTGCCGTCCACAGAATCTCGAGCGTTGTGTTCCCATGCACGTGCTTGGGACGCTCGTTGTCATTCTTGCGACGATACTTCCAGATGGTGTAGAGGAGGATGCCTTCGACGAAGACGAAAACGAACCCTCCGAGCCATAGGAGGATATCGAAGAGGTAGCCGACGTCGCGGTTGAACTCCGTGTTGCGATGAAAGATGGAGTTCGGATACTGCGCATTGCTGCACGCAGTGATGGCGACCGCGAGGAGGGCCGGCAGCGCAGCGGCGAGCAGCCGGCGCGGTCGGGTGGGCACGGGCATGAAATGTCCTTGTTCCGACAGTGTCGTGAGTAGCGCGATCGTACCCTGATTGACGCGCTCTTGGCGATGGTCCTACAATCCGGGAAAAGTACCGGGCACCTGAGTCGAAAGCAACGAATTCCCTATGGGACGTGGCAGTGTAGGACTTTCCCCCACACTGCGTTACGCCGTCACTCGCCCGGCTTTCGTGCGCCTTCTACGATCTCTTCCTTGAGGGCGTGGTTGTCCTTGATGCGAACGACCGCGATCTCGAGCTGCTGTCGCAGCGAACCCACCCCCTCTCGCAGCGTTCGCACCTTGATGTTGTCGGGGCCGCCTCGCGACGTCACCAGGTTCATCGACGCCACCTGATCTGCGATGAGTCCGAATTGCGGCTTCAGCAGCCCAACAAGCGGAAAGAGCGCACGCTTGATCTGCGAGCCATAGAGCGACGTCGGCTTGTTCTGCTTCAGCGACAGCGCGTACTGCTCGACAATCCCATGAAGGCGCGCGAGTTGGATATTCGCCTCTTCGATGGTCTTCATCTTCTGGATGCCGGCGCCGTCGAGCTTGAGAAGAGCCACTCTTGTCTACCGGTGAACGGTGAACGGTGAACGGTGAACCGTGAACGGTAACAGCGAACGCTTTCACCGTTCACCGCTCACCGTTCACTTTATCTTACCTTCTCCAACTTACCATTCGGCCGAGCTTCCCGTCCGGCCCGTGCCTGCGTTGCACCGTTCACGCGAACCACATCGGCTGTGAAATCCCAACGGCCATCGTGCACGCTCGCGCCAACGCCATACGCGTCGACCGGTATGCCCTCGTCCTCGAACGCGCGGATGCGAGCCACATTGAACCCACCCGACGCCACGATCTTCACCTCACCGAACCCCTCGGCGTCAAGCGCATTTCGCACATTCCACACAAGCGCTGGGTTCACTCCGGTTGGCGCAAACGCTCCCATCTGTGCGGTCACGGAGCGATCCACCATGAACTCCGACGTATTCAAGTGGACTCCCCACAGCCGTCCCTCGAGCGCGCGCGCCACCGCCAGGCTCGTCGTCACAGAATCGTTCTCATAGTCAACCAGCACGACGAGTAAAACCTCGGCCGGCAGAATCGTCGCAACGGCAAGCGCCGCCGCAACGGTAACGCCATCGAACGCGGAGATCAGCGCATGCGTGATCATGCCCATCCCCTTCTTGCCGGTGAACGCACTCTGCGCATCGGTGGACATGCTCGCCGCGCCGCCGACATGTGCGCTCAGGCCGTCGCCAGGTTGCAGCAGCGCGTGATCTGTGCGAGCGCCCACCACGTAGATCGGCTTCGGACGCGCCGCGTCCACGAGCTGCCGTACGTTCGTACACACGCGCGTGCGACGCGCCAACACACCGGTGATCAATGTCTCGAGATGCGCGAATGCTGCGTACTCGCCTTCCACGAGGAGCACGGTGTCCCACGCGTCAACGCGATCTCCCTCATAGAGCGCCTGCACGTCGAGCGACGCAAAGTCACTGCTGCAGAGCTTGAGGAGCGCCACCGCTTCGTCGATTCCCCCGAGCCAACCCGCGCGCTTCGCGCACACCTGCCATGCAATGCGCGCGCTGTGTCCGCTCGCCTGCAACGCGTCGCGCGCGCGGTTGAAGTGCGCATCGCTGAAGTAACCGGCGCGAATGCGATCGACCGGAAGCTCGAACAGCGCGGGGTCGATACGTTTGCGCCGGCGTGGTGGCATTTCTAGTTGGAGGGAGAGTCAAGAAGCCTGTCGTCCTTCGCTGCGCTCATGACGGCATCAGGTACCCACCGGAAATGCGCTCGTCCCCCGCGGCCCAGCAGGTCCTGTCATCGCCTCGGGATTGAGCGCATGGTCGAGCTGCGCCCGCGTTAACAACCCCCGCTCCATCACGATCTCATACACGCCGCGACCACTCGCCAACGCGTGACGCGCGATCTCCGTGCTCACTTCGTAGCCGAGCACGGGGACCAACGCGGTGACGATGCCGATCGACTGCTCGACGAATTGCCGCATGCGGTCTGGATTCGCCGTGATGCCGTTTACACAGCGCTCACGAAGCACCGTGCACGCATTCGTCAGCGCGCTGATTCCACCGAGCAACCTGTACGCAATGACCGGCTCGAACACGTTGAGCTGCAACTGACCCGCTTCGGCCGCCATCGTCACCGTCATGTCGCCGCCGATGATGTCGAAACACACCTGATTCACAACTTCCGGAATGACGGGGTTCACCTTGCCAGGCATGATCGACGAGCCCGGCTGCATCGGCGGCAGGTTGATTTCCCCAAAGCCGGCGCGCGGACCCGAGCTGAGCAAACGCAGATCGTTGCAGATCTTGGAGAGCTTTACAGCACAGCGCTTGAGCACGCCGCTCAACTGCACGAAGCTCCCGGTGTCAGCCGTTGCTTCGACGAGATCGGGCGCAGTAATCAATTCGAGCCCGGTAATGCGCGACAAGTGCGCCCGTACCACCTCGGCGTACCCTTCCGGCGCGTTGATTCCCGTCCCGATCGCTGTGGCGCCCATGTTGATTTCACGAATGAGCGCCTGTGCTTCGCCAAGGCGGTCGACGTCTTCGTGAATCGTATGACCGAATGCGGTAAACTCCTGGCCAAGCGTCATCGGAACGGCGTCTTGCAGCTGCGTACGCCCCATCTTGATGAAGGGCGCGAACTCGCGGCCTTTCGCGAGAAACGCCTCGACCAGCAAGCGCATGGCGGCCCGCAAATCTTCAATTGCGGTATGCAGCGCGATCTTTACTGCGGTCGGATACACGTCGTTCGTGGACTGGCTGAGATTGACGTGATTGTTGGGGTGCACGTGCTTGTAATCGCCGCGTGCCTGGCTCGACAGCTCGAGTGCGCGATTCGCGATCACTTCGTTTGCGTTCATGTTCGTGGACGTGCCGGCACCGCCCTGAATCATGTCGACAAGGAAATGCTCGTGATGTCGTCCAGCGCGCACCTCTGTCGCTGCGCGCACGATGACGTCGGCGATCTCAGGTGGAAGTAATCCCAGTTCGCCATTCGTCAGCGCCGCAGCGGCCTTTACAGCCGCGAGCGCTTCGATGAGCGCGGGAAACTCACGCAGCGGAACGCCAGTGATCGGAAAATTCTCGAGGGCGCGGAGGGTCTGGATGCCGTATAACGCATCGGCCGGTACATCGCGGTCGCCCAGCAGGTCGTGCTCACTCCGCGTGTTCGTGCCGCCAAAGCCCAGCGTTCGGCCGCGGCCGACGAGGGTTGCGTCGACTGCTGAGAGACGTTGCTTGATCGAGCGCGCGGCGCGACCGACGAGTGCGGCGTACAGCGTCGGCACTTCCTTGAGCATGTCCTGTATCTGCTCGTGGGTAAGGATGTAGACCTTGGTCTTCACCAGTGCGCGCGCGCTCGTGCCATGAGTCGAGTCGTCGAGCAGGAGTCCTTCCCCGACGGCCTCGCCCGCGCCCAGCGTCGCGAGTCGAATGGGGCGAGTATTCTTTCCCTTCTCGATGGCGACTGAGCCGCTGGCGATGATTGCCATGAGTGTACGCGGCTCGCCTTCTTCGAACAGCAGGGCGTCGCACTCGTACTCGACCACCGTCGCGAGCTTGGAGAGTTGGTGGACGGCCGTGTCGGTAAGGCCGTCGAGAAAGCGCAGCGCGCGGAGGGTATCGCGGTCGGAAGTAGACATGGGCGGAAAGTACAAGGTCAGATTGACGGTAGTCAGGCCCTCACTGGCGGGTTCGAGTGGCCACCGTGAATATTGACTCGTTGCTTTGCTGTCGTCCTGAGCGAAGCGAAGGACCTGCACTTACGGCATTGCTGTCGTCCTGAGTGAAGCGAAGGACCTGCACTTACGGCATTGCTGTCGTCCTGAGCGAAGCGAAGAACCTGCACTTACGGCATTGCTGTCGTCCTGAGCGAAGCGAAGGACCTGCACTTTCAGCCAAGAAATCTCCTGGAGCAAACATGACCATCACCCGCCGCGACTTCCTCGGCGCCTCTGCCATCTCTGCTGCCGGCCTCGTCCTTCCGCGACGGGCAAATGCGGATTCGTTCATCCGCGTTGCCGATCGCGCTCGAGTGGTGTCTGCCGAGCTGGCAACACGACCGGCAG
>JBDTXZ010000253.1:0-5898 GCA_040005935.1 bacterium
TCGTTGTTGGTGGCTTCACCGCGATCGCCGCGGGACAGGCGGACCCCTTGGGTCGCCTCTCGTTGGTGGTCGCGACGGGAGGCGTGGCCGCGCTGATCACCGCGATCATCACCGCGTGGGTCGAGGCACCGCTCATCGGTCCCGTGCGCGGCGGGTCCTTTGCGCGACGAGAGGTGTTGCCGCCACTGTGGGTGCTAACGCTGCCAGCATTCGGTGTGCTCGCCGCGCGCGTCGGGATGGTGCGGCGGTTCGGCATCACACTCGGCTTTGCGCTGGGAGTCACTGCAGCATTGGTGCTGGTGCGCGTGCTCGCGCTGCTCTGGCATCACGACACACGCGAACGCATGCGCATGCTGCTGAGCGCTCAGCGCAAGCGGCTCTCGTATGGACAGGCCGTGCTCGCCCTCGTGCTCTCCGCGTCCCTGCTCGGCGGGCACCTGTTGGTCGATCGCGGACTGCTTCAACTCGTCATCGGCGTCCTCATCGTCACCTTGTTCGTGGGCACCGCCGCGCTCGGGCGGCGAGCACTCGCGCTTCCGGCAATCCTGGTGCTCTTGTCGGCAGTACTGTGGATGTACTTCGTGCGCATTTCGGACACGGCGCTTGCGAGCGGGCCAGCGCTCATGAGCACGCCGCGGATGCGCCATGCGGCGGCGCGCGCGCCTGAGGCGCTCCAGCACCAGCTCGTGTACGCGAACGAGGAAAAGGCGCGCGAAATGGTCAACACGCTCGTCCAGGAGTGGGGCATTCGTTCGCACGCGGCGCTCGGCGGCGCAACCGGCGGGGGACTCTTTTCTCTCGCGTTTTCCGGACGGGCGATCGCGGCTCGCGAGGCGGTGACCGATAACGCCTACTCCGTGTTCGTGCTCACCGAGCATGGGTTTGCTGGCGGCACGGCGCTGCTGTTGACGTATGCCATGCTCGCGGCCGCGCTGCTCGTTGCGGCATGGATCGCCGCGCGAACGTTCGCCGAGTTGCCGCGCGCATTGCTGTTGACGGCGTGTGCCGCATTCATCGCCGTTCCCGCACTGTACATGATTGGCGCAAACGTTGGCGTCGTCGCGCTGACCGGGCAAAATCTTCCTTTGCTTGGGCTGAGGTCGGGTGCGGACGTCGCGCTGTTCGTGTGGATCATCATGCTCGCGGTGGCCGCACTGCCTCGCGCGGACCGCGCGAGCGTGAAGGACATCCAGCGCGACAGCGAGTACAGCCTGCAGATGAGCCGCGTGCAGCTGACGCTTGCGGCCGTCGGCGCTGTGGTCTTCCTCGTCTCTTTCGCGCTCGTGAGCCCCATCTGGTCGGCGACGCATGCGCAAGTCGCGCCATCGTTCCGCCTCGAGGGGTTCTCGACAGCGCTCCAGAATCTCGTGTCGTCGGGCGACCTCCGTGTGCGAGACGGCCGCATCGTCGCCAATCGCACCAAGTCATATCTCGTCCGCACGGGATCGCTCGTCGACAATGTGGTGCGTCGTGGGAATCGCGACGCCGATGCCCCGGCGGGAGCGCACTGCCTCGACGCCCAGAACTGGCTCTCCGTCAAGCGCGACAGCGTGGACGTTGGTGCGGGATGTTCAATCGCTGCCTCCTCCGGTCGACGGGATTGGACTGGCGCGCTGACGATGGCACCAGATGGGACAGCCTATCTGCTCACGTCCAGCAGTCGCACGCTGACGTTGGACAAGCACGGCACCACACCACTCGGTGTTACGTGCCGCGATACGGCGAGCGTGAACGCGGTCGCGTTTGATCTCGCCTGCGGCACGACGCGCATGCACGTCGTCGTGCAGCACGATACGCTGCGTTTGTCTTCATCAGCTGGCGCGGCCACGCTAAATGGAAGCGCGATGCCGACAGCGTCGCGCACCTTGAAGTGGGGCGACATCATCAACGTCGACGGCGCCGCCACCTTCGTCGTTGATAGCATACCGCGCTCCGCGCTCGCTGTGTCGCGCTGGCGGAACGGCGAGCCGTCGCGCGCCGTTGTCGCAAAGTCGCCACCACTCTTCGCGAAGCTCGACTCGCTGCTGGCGTCTGGCCTGCGGCTTCCAGATTCCGCGAGCGCCATCAACGTGGAGCTCACGATCGACGCGCGGCTCAACGACGCGATCCAGGCGGGGCTCGACAGCGTGTGCGCGGGCACCCGCCAATGCTCAGTGATTCTCATGCGCCCCGAAAGCGGCGAGACCATCACTCTCGCATCGCGGCTCGACAGCAGTGTGCGGGTGGATGCCTACTCGCCACTGGACGCGAACTTCCGTAACCATCGCGCCGCATCGGTGATCAAGCCGCTCATCGCGACAGCGGTGCTCGCGCGTTATCCGCGCCTGGCCTCACTCGCGGTTGAACAGCGCGGCGAGACATTCGAGACCGCGGCAGGATGGCCGATCTCGGGCACCGCACTGCGGACGCCCCGCCGAGGCTGCCCGCACAGTGAGATCGATTGGAGCTGCTTCCTGCCGACGTCCAACAATCTCTTCGCGGTCACGCTCGGATTCCTCGGCGCGGCCGAGCCGGGGGCCAATGGAATGCCAGCCTTGGAGAATGCCGCAATGGGAAGCGCATACGAAGTCGAGAATGCCGCGGTCAACAAGCGTCCTCACTTCGCCACGAACGGCGGCCGCCGCCACTACGGCGACTCGCCGCTTGCGCGAGGTCTCGCTGATTTCTTCGGCGCGGAGATTGGCGCGCGCGTTGGAGCCTTTGACACGACGCTCTGGATGCCGCTCGCCGATCACGGCCGACTGCGCGTGAGCAGTGCGTGGCAGCGAGTGTCGCCTGCGACGCCGACACTCGACCTCGATGGCGCACAGTTTCACGACCTCCATCATCTCGCCGGCTTCATGATCGGCGAGACCGAGAACAGCTGGAGCAACGCGACGCTGGTTCGCGCGGCCAGCCGGATTTTCACGGGCAAGGCCGTTGACCTCCGGCTCATTCGGACACTCGGCACCGAAAAGCTGGCGTCACCAGATGCGCCCGATCTGCGTATGGGCAAGGGAAGGGACGTCGTGCTGGAGGGCATGAGCAACGTGGTCCACGGCATCGGCACGGCGAAGATGTTACAGGGCAAATGGCCCGCCGGCGTCAAGCTCGTTGGCAAGACCGGTACGCTGGACTCGGAAGGGTTGTCGGGTACGTCGTCGTTCATGTTCGTGGGGAGCAATGCGGCTGGCGGCGTCGAGTGCTCCGTGGCGGGCGTGATCCATGTGGAGGGCATCGAGAATTCGGCCACTGCGCCGCCTGCGGGGAAAGACGTGTTTGCGAGGGTCGTCCTCCCCGCGCTGATGAAGCAAGGACCGTGGCGCGAGGCCCGATGCGCGAACGCGGTTGGCGGCACGAAGGAACCGGCGCTCGCTGTCAAGGCGCCGGTCGTCAAGACAAAAGTCGCGGCGAACCCAGTGACCAGAAGGATTCAGCGGAGGCCTCGGCGATGAGATCAGCTTTTGGACGACACGCAGCGGTGACGATGAGCGGACTCGCGCTTGCGGCGTGCACGCTGCCGCCGGACCAGCGCTTTGGCAAACGCGATAGCGGCGACGGCAGCGTCGTACTGCAATCGGGCATGACTGTCGTCGATTCGATGAAGTATGAGATCGAGCGACTGCGACGAGATGGCGCGGAGCGTGACAGCGCACTCGCACTCGTGCGCTCAACGCAAGAGTTGATCGAAGGCGTAGATCGCGAGCTTGCGGCAATTCCCGGCATGGACGAGAAACGGCAGATCACCGTTGCGAGCGGCGTAGAGCGCGGCGCAGACGGCGATATTGCGCTCGCCGTCATGAGTAAGATCGCGCGCGTGAAGGAGCTGGCGGAGCAGTCGGACGCCGCGATTCATACACTCAAGCGGCAGCTTGCCTCCATGTCGAGCTCGCGCGACAGCCTTCGCAGCGACAACAAGGAACTTCGCACGTCGCTGGACCACTTTGTCGCGCTTGCCGAGGGCCTGCAGAAGGAGCTTGCACGCGCGAACGAGCGCATCGCGCAACTCGAGGCCGAGAACCTTCAGCTCGCGCAAAAGGTGATTGTCATCTCGGATACGGTCAGCGCGCTTCGCACGCGCGAGCGGACGGTGTACGTCGCGATCGGTTCCGAGCGAGAGCTGGCCGACGCGGGCGTCATAAGGAAGAAAGGTGGCCTTCACCTCGGTCCCTGGACGCCTGGTCAGACTGTGGTGCCGTCGGACGATGCTCCGACAACGGCCTTTCGCGCGCTCGACATGCTGGTGGATCGCGACATCGCGCTATCGAGTGACGGTGCGGCCTATCGCATTGTGTCGAGCCACAATACCGCGCTGCTCACGGGCAGCGACGGCAATGTTGTGCGCAACCGGATCGCAGTGCGCGATCCCGAGCGTTTCTGGCGGATCTCGCGATTTCTGATTCTTGTGCGCCAGGACTGAGCGACAGCCTACGGTACGACTGCCGGAACGGTCGGATACTTGATTCCGAGTTGGTCGAGATACGTCGGGTACTTCGACGGATCGTAGTAGAACGCACGCATCGCATCGCGATACCGCGCCATCTTCTCGGCATTCAGCCAGATGGCCGGCTGGTCCGTCGGCGCCATGAGCGGGTGATACTTCACGGTCTTCGTCTGCACGGTGGTGAAGTAATTCTTCGCGTCGCTCACGAGCGTCGGTTGAATCATGAGGTCGAGCAGCGTCATCGCCTGCACCTTTGCGCCGGCAATCACTCCCTTGTGCGCGATGGGCGTGGCCATGGCGATTCCGTCAGCCCAATTGTGTCCGGGCGTGCCGGGAATATTCGCCGGATAGTAGAGCGTCACGGACGGCACGGTCCACGTAACGTCGCCAATGTCGTCGCTGCCCGTGCCCGTGCTGGCCATCGCCGCTTCTTCAGGCGAGCGCAGTGCTGGAACTGTGGTGTGGAGGCCGCTGTCTGGCTGGCCCATCATCCGTTGCACCCCGCGAGCCATCGTCTGATCGTTCGCATCCCATGCGGGCATGCCGACGCGCATCGCGTTCGCATGCATGGCCGTTGCGATCGGCTTATTGAAGTGCGGTCGCCACGCCGACCCGATCACCTGCACCGTGTCGAGCTTGGTAAACGTCGCCATCGCGGCGGCGCGCGCGATCTGTTTCCCATCTTCATACATCTTCGTGACACGCTCTGCATCGCGCTCGCGAAAGTAGAACCAGATTGCCGCTGTACTCGGCACCACGTTCGGTTGATCGCCGCCGTCCGTGATGACGTAGTGCGACCGCTGCGCGAGCTCCATGTGCTCGCGGTGGTATTCCCACGACGTGGCCATCGTCATCACCGCGTCGAGCGCGCTCTTGCCGCGCCACGGCGCACCAGCAGCATGTGCACTCTGCCCGGTAAACTTGAACAACGCCGAGATGAGCGTCAGCGCCGGTTCGTCGCCCCAGGAAATTCCAAATTCGTCGCTTACATGCGCGAACAAGTTTGCGTCGACGTCCTTGAATACACCAGCGCGAACAAGGAACGCCTTGCTCCCCAACTGTTCTTCGGCGACACCGGGCCAGAGAACGATCGTCCCCGACATCTTCTCCCGCGTCATGATGTCCTTTACCGCGAGCGCGGCAAGGATGTTCAGCGGAACTCCGCTGTTGTGTCCCTCGCCATGACCAGGCGCACCGCCAATCATCGCCGTGCGCGCTGCCGTTCCCGGTCGCTGGTTCGCCTGCGGAATGCCATCGATGTCGGAGCCGAGTGCAATGACGGGCGATCCCTTGCCCCAACGTGCGACCCATGCGGTCGGAATGCCGGCAACACCTCGCTCGACGGTGAAGCCGTTGTGCTCGAGAATGCCCGTGAGATACTTCGACGTCTCGATCTCCTGCATTCCGAGCTCACCGAAGGAAAAGACCTGATCGACCATTTGCTGGCCAAGTTTTGCCTTGGCGTCGATGGCTCG
>JBDTXZ010000254.1:0-5887 GCA_040005935.1 bacterium
CCATGTTCGGCTTGCGGAGCTCGCGTCGCGCGCGGGCGATCATAAGGTCGACGTGCGCGAACGCAGGGCGGTGGTGGCGCTCGATCCGCCCGATCCCCTCGACGCGCACTACCAACTCGCGCGCGCGTTAGCCAACAGTGGAGACGTTTCCGGTGCACGAAAAGAGTTGCTGGGTGTGCTCGAGCAGGCACCCTCGTTCGAGAAGGCGCAGGCGCTATTGCTGGAATTGCGCAACCGAAGTTCGGGAGCCAAGCCGTAGTCTGACCTGAGCATCGACAAGCAGATCCTTCGACTCGCTACGCTCGCTCAGGATGACACGGTTCGCTACGCTCGCTCAGGATGACACATTCAAACCGCTGACCACCACGAGGAATTCGCTTGACCGGTCCTGCCATCCCCTCCGAGCTGGAGCAACTCGACGACGCTGCGCTTGCCGACCGCCTCGCCGCGGCCAGCACGCGCATTCGCACCGAGTTGCGCAAGGTGATCGTCGGCAATGACGACATCATCGAGCAAGCCCTCATCGCCCTGTTCGCCGGAGGCAACTGCCTGCTCGTCGGCGTGCCCGGACTCGCGAAGACACTCCTCATCTCGACACTGTCGCGCGCGCTGGACCTCAAGTTCTCGCGCATCCAGTTCACGCCCGATCTCATGCCGTCCGACGTCACGGGCACGGACGTCATTCAGGACGATCCGGCCACTGGACAGCGACGCTTGACCTTCATGCCGGGCCCTGTCTTCGCGAACGTGCTGCTCGCCGATGAAATCAACCGCACGCCTCCGAAGACGCAGGCCGCATTGCTCGAGGCGATGCAGGAACGCCGCGTCACCGTGCAAGGACGCACGTACGATCTGGCGCCACCGTTCTTCGTGTTCGCCACGCAAAACCCGATCGAACTCGAGGGCACCTATCCGCTCCCGGAAGCGCAGCTCGATCGATTCATGCTCGAGGTCGTGCTCGACTACTTGCCGGAAGAAGACGAAGTCAACGTCGTCAAGACGACGACGACGGTTCCGCTCGAAGAGGTCAAGGCCGTCGTATCGCGCGATGAGATTCTCGCCTTCCAGCGCGTGGTCCGTCGCGTACCCGTTGCCGATGCGGTGACACGCTATGCCGTAAAATTCGTTCGACTCAGCCGCCCTACCGCCGGCTCTCCCGACTTCATCAAGCAGTGGGTGTCATACGGTGCGAGCGTCCGCGCGGCACAAGCGCTGGTCCTTGGCTCCAAGGCACGCGCGCTGCTTCAGGGCCGCAGCCACGTCACGTTTGACGACGTACGCGCACTGGTGCATCCCGTTTTACGCCATCGCATCCTGCTGAACTTTCAAGCACAGTCCGAAAAAGTCACCACCGACCAACTGATCGACAAGCTCCTCGCCGCCGTGCCGATACCCAAATCGGCACTCTGATGCCTTCCGCCCCTGCTTCCTTCCTCGACCCCGCCCTGCTCGCGAAGATCTCCGATCTCGCGCTGCTCGCGCGCACGGTCGTGGACGGCTTCATGCACGGGCAGCACCGCTCGATGCGGAAGGGGTCGTCGATGGACTTTGCACAGCACCGCTCGTATCAGCCGGGCGACGACCTGCGCCGCATCGATTGGCGTGTATTCGGGCGCACCGATCGCTTTTACGTCAAGGAATACGAAGCGGACACCAACGCGAGCGTCATCTTCGCACTGGATTCCTCCGCGTCGATGGACTTCGGAAGTGGCCCAGTCACCAAGTATGACTACGGTCGCTTCCTCGTCGCGTCACTCGCGTGGCTCTCGCAACATCAGGGTGACCGCGTGGGACTCGCGACATTCACCGGCGATCTCGTCGACGTGGTTCCGCCATCCACTCGACATCTCCAGCTGTTGCTGCACACGCTCGGCCGCTCCAAGGCAGTTGGCGCAGGGCACCTGACGAACGCCGTCGACCGCTTGACGCATCTTACAGCGCGGCCGGGCATCGCCGTGCTCGTCACCGATTGCTACGAAAAGCCGGACGCATTGGGTCGTGCTGCTGCCTCGCTGCGCATGCGCGGCCACGACGTCATCGTCTTCCATCTCGTCGATGCCGCAGAACGTGACTTCCCATTCACGGCCGCGACAACATTCGAAGATGCGGAAAGCGGCGCTCGGTTGCCGCTACGACCGGAAGATCTCCGTTCGAAATACAAGGAGCTCATCGGCGCGCATCACGTTGCCGTTGCGCAACGCCTTGCGGGTGCCGGGGCTGATTACGTGCGCGTGGACACGGATCAACCACTCGATCGCGCGCTGCACGCGTATCTCGATCGACGCCTTGCACGGAGCCGAGTCCGCTGATGGGACTCGGATTCCTGGTCCCCGCGTTTCTTGCCGGACTCGCCGCGTTGGCGATTCCGATCATCCTGCATTTACGTCATCGCGACAAGGATCGCCCGCAGCGATTCCCGTCGCTCATGTTTCTCGAGCAACTGCCGATTCGCACCGCCGAACGTCGTCGCATTACCGATTGGCCGCTGTTGTTATTGCGCGCGCTCGCCCTGGCGCTCCTCGTCATGGCTTTTACACGACCGGTGTTCTCGCGCCAGGCAGCGGCCGAGCGGTCGAAGCGTGTCCGGGCAGTCGTGTTGCTCGTTGACCGGTCAATGAGCATGGGGCACAACGACGTCTGGCCAGCGGCAATGGATTCCGCACGCCACGTGATTACATCGCTCTCCGCGAACGATCGCATCGCAGTTGTGCTGTTCGATGACGAAGCGGACGTGGTGCAGCCGTTCACCACGGACAAGGCCGCCGCACTTGGCGCACTGGGCAAGGCGAAGCCCGCTTCACGTGGGACGCGCTACGCCGCCGCACTTCGCGCGGCTCGCCAGCTTGCGTTGCGCGCGGGCGATGCGACGCCGGAAGTCGTGATCATCACGGATCTCCAACGCAGCGGTGTGTCCGGCGTGGCCGGACTCGATTTGCCCGAGGGTCTCACCGTCAGGACGATTGCCGTTGTTCCCAAGAGCGCGGCCAATACCTCCGTGGTGTCGGTGGACATTCATCGCATTGCCGAACCGTTGCGCACCATGCTGTCGGTAGAGACGCGCATCGTGTCGCGCGAGGCGAAGGCGCCGCGGACAGCGCAGGTGGCACTGACGCTGAACGGACGCCTGACGGGAACGCGCTCCGTAAACATTCCCGCATCGGGCGACGTGCGCGTCGTGTTCGACCCCGTGCTATTGCCAGCAGGTCGCGTGCGTGGTTCGATTGCGTTGGCGAATGATGCGCTCGCCGCGGACGACACATTTCATTTCGCGTTCTCTGCTGACGATGCGCTCAAGGTGTTGCTTGTTGCGCCGGACGACGCGGTGGGCGACGAAACGCTGTTCTTCGAACGCGCGCTTGCTGTCGGTCGTGCGCCCGCCGTCACGATCCAACGCGTGCGCACCGGCCGCCTCGACGCCCGCGCACTCGAAGGCGCGGCGCTCGTCGTGCTGTGGGATGCGCTGCCGCCCAGTGGCAGTGCGGGCACCGCACTCACCAATTGGGTGCGGAGCGGTGGCGGGCTCGTCGTGCAGGCGGGTCGTCGTGTCGGCGCGAACGCGGCTGCGTCGACCTTGTTGCCAGCGGCCATCAAGGGCGAATCAGACCGACTCAACGATCGTGGTGGTTCACTCGGCGACGTTCGCTTCGATCATCCGTTGTTCTCGGCGTTTCGGAGCGCGTCGGCCGCGTTGAGTGCAGCGCGGTTTCTTCGCTATCCACGACTCGAGCCTGTGGTGGGCGCCGATGTGATCGCGCGCTTTGATGATGGACTGCCCGCTGTCGTCGAACGCAGGGAAGGGCTTGGGCGAATCGTGCTCATCGGAACGCCGCTCGATACGCGCTCTGGTGACTTTCCTGTGCAGTCGGCCTACCTGCCATTCCTGCATCGGCTTGTGCTGTACACATCTGGACGTGATGCCACCACGCTGGCGCGCTCGACTGGTCAGAGTTGGTTGCTGCCAGGCTCGCTCAAGGAGGCCGCGGTGCTCACGCCCGGCGGATCGATTTTGCGGCCGGCCAGGGACACCGTTGGATCGACAGTGGCGCTTCGTGAATCCGGCGTGTATGCGTTATATGAGGGACGTGTGCAGGGCGAGCCCGCGGCACTGCTCGCCGTGAACGCGCCGACGAATGAATCAGATCTGACGCCGGTGGATGCGCGTGAACTGCTGCTCGGTGTTCGCCAGAGCGCGGTCACGGCCGAAGCATCCAACGACATACCGACGCCTACGGAAATCGAGGGACGACAACGGCTGTGGCGCATCCTGCTCGCCGTCGTCGCTTTGCTCTTGTTGGCAGAAACGATCGTCGCCAATCGTGGCTGGCGAGGAACGGCCAAGAGTTTGTCGTCCTGAGCGAAGCGAAGGACCTGCACTTTTCAAATCTCGCAACAGCAAGTGCAGGTCCTTCGCTCCGCTCAGGACGACAGAAACAGACACAGTCCGAAGGGAGGGTGCAATGACACCGGCCAATCAACTACTCGAGTCCCTCGCCGCCTTGCGGCGCCAATGGCGGCAGCGCGTGATTCTCGAATCCGCGGTGTGGATTGCCATCGCCGCGCTGCTTGCTGTCGTGGCGGGCGTGCTCATCACCACGCTGTTCGGCGCCACAACGTCGGCCGTGATGTTCATGCGCGGACTCGGCTATGTCCTCATTGTCGTGGCCGTCGTGCGCTTCCTCGTGCTCCCGCTCATCAAGCGCGCGAGCAACGAACGCTTTGCGCTCTACGTCGAGGAGCGAGCGCCCGAATTGCGTCAGGCGCTCCTGAGCGCGGTGCACGAGCTCGAGGTGCCAGACGCCCAACGCGCATCGCCGTCGCTCACCGCGCGCCTCATGGAGCGCACGTTGACGGTTGTGCGTCCGCTACAGCGCGACGGCAGGCTCGAGCGCCCTCGCGTCATGCGTGCGATGCGGTCGCTCGGCATTCTTGCCGTGGCGGCGACGTTGATGTTCGTCGCTGGACCAAAGGCCCTGCGCAATACAGCAAAGCAGCTCTTCGCGCCGTGGTCGGTGGCCGAAGCCGCAACGCCGACACTCGCGGTGCGCGTGCTGCCCGGCAATGCGGCTATTCCCCGTGGCGCTGCGGTTGATGTAAAAGCCTCACTCGTTGGATTTGCGACAGATGGCGCCGAGCTCGTGTTCCGCAGTGACTCGTCGGCAGAGTGGGTGCGCATGCCCATGTCTCGGGACTCTCTCGCTGGAACGTTCACGTCACGCGTGTTCGATCTAACGCATCCCACGGAATATTTCGTGGACGCAAACGGCATTCGGTCGCCGACGTACATGCTGACGGTCACCGATCTTCCTGCGCTGAGCAATCTCGCGATCGACCTTCGCTTTCCAGCATACACGGGCCTGCCGTCGGAGCATATCAAGGAGGGCGGCGACGTTGCGGCTGTAGTGGGAACGACGGTCACGGTGCACGCAAGCATTACGAAGCCGGTACGCAGCGGCGTGCTTGCGTTCGACAACGGGACGAAGATTCCGTTCGTCACCGGTAAGGACGGCTTGCTCTCCGCGTCGTTCCCCGTGAAGACGACCGGCTTCTATCGCGTCGATCTCGTTGCGCCAGACGGTGCCAACGTTCCGGGCTCGGTACAGTTCGCGGTGGAAGCGTTGCCCGATCGTCCGCCAACGGTGCGCATCGAACAGCCGGGACGCGACACGAAGGTGACGAACATCGAGGAGGTGACCATCGCCGTCGCGGCGACGGATGACTATGGCGTCGAGTCGCTGCAGCTTCGCTATCGCGTGAACGGTGGCGACGAAAAGGCCATCGCGCTTTCGGACAGCGGTCACCGGCGCTCACTCGAGCCGCGCGCCACGCACACGTTCTTCCTGGAAGAGTTGAAGCTCACGCCCGGCGACCTGATTACGTATCACGCCGT
>JBDTXZ010000255.1:0-5866 GCA_040005935.1 bacterium
TTGCCCTTCGCCTTGGCCTTGATGATCGCCTTCAGCTTGTCCTGATAAATGTCCTTGTACTGCGACGGATCGAACTCCTCGGCCAGATTCGCGATGAGTTGCTCCGCCATTTGCCTTTCTTGCGGGCGCACTTTCGTTTGCGCTGCGGTGGGGAACTTCAAGTCATCGGGGTCGACGAGTTCATCTTCGAAGCGCATGAGCTCGAGGACTAATGCGTTGCCAATTGCCTTAACCGCGGCGAGATGCTGCTTCTGCCGCAACGCAAATGTCCCGATCCCGATCTTGCCCGTTTCGGCAAGTGCGTCTCTTAGAAGGACGTAGGCTTTTTCACCGCCCTTTTGCGGCAACAGAAAATACGGCGTGTCGAAGTAGCGCGGGTCGATCGATTCCGCTGGGACGAAGTCCGTCATCTCGAGCACGCGCGTGAGCTCGGGTGCCGCCGACTTGAAATCGTTGTCGTCGACGATGACGAACTTGCCCTTGGAAATTTCGTAACCCTTCACGATGTCGTCCCATTCGACGGTCTTGCCGTCGACGGTCGATACGCGCTCGAGCTTGATGGGCTTGTGGTGCTTCTTGTCGAGCTGCCGGAAGGACACTTTCTCCGTGCTGCGAATTGCTGGTCGCAGCTCGACAGGAATATTCACGAGCCCGAATGCAAGCGAGCCTTTCCAGATGGATGCCATGCCCACCGGATAGGCAGACACCGTGCCGCTAGGGCACAGGAACCAAAATCTTCGCGTCCGCGCGATGCGTCGTGCTCACGAGCGAGCCCGTCGCGATCAGGTTGCCCTTCCTCGCCGGTCTCCATTGCGCTGTGTATACCAGCGTTCCGTTGGATGGCACGCTTTGCGTGCCGAACGTTTGCACGAACGCCCTCGCCGCGCTCCAGCGCCACAACTGCACGGCGGTCGCTGCATCGTAAATCGCGAAGTCGTATTGCTGTCCACTGCTGAACGACACCTCGATGGAACTCCTCGACGAATTGCGCACCGTCAGGGTCAGCGTGACGAGGCTGTCTACTGTTGCTGTAAGCGTCGCAGGGAGCACGCCGACGGGTGTAACGCCAATTGGTGGCGTCGGCGTGTCAGTTCCGACGACCTCGTAACGCGCGCCGAGTATTGATTGTGGCGACATGGAGATGGTATGGGTGCCTAACGCGGGACTCTTGCTGAGAAACGCGGACGGCTCGGCCTTACCATTGAATGTCACGGAGAAGGCTGCCTCCGTGCAGTGCGCCGGTGGCGAAAGGCTGGCCATCGTTGGCTTGCTTGTACCGACGATCGTGCATGCAGTGGCGCTTGGCGTCATGCCGAATTTCTGCGCGCCACTGGTGCCGAAGTACGAGCCGTGCTTGCCATCGAGGAATACGAGCGACGCTGAGGGAGTGGGGAACGGCGCGAACGTCGGGTTGACGTACGCGCGAATGGGATTGGAGTCGGCGACCGAGGAGAGTTGGATGATGCGGCTCGGGTCGTTCTCCTGCCACGCGATGAGTGAGCGAAGTGTGGGAATCGTGTTGATCAACGGACATATCGCATCGGCCATGCAGGCGATATGAATTTCCGTCTGCTGCGCGGTGGCGAGAAATGTTGTTGGCACGCCGTCGACGGTGACGACGATCGGCGAGACGCGTCCGCCCTGGCGAATGGCGTCAGCGAGCGACGCATACGCACCCCCGATTTCGCCGTCGCCGCCGGAGCGTGAGACGGAGTCTGCGAGATGGGCGAAGAGGTCGACGGCGCGTGCGGCTTGGTCGCTATTGGCCGGCGGCGGTGTTATGTCGATCGTTGCGCACGCGGCGGCGAAGGAGAGGCACGCGGCGCCGAGTGCTACACGGTAATTGTTCGGCATGTCAGTGTGTTCGTGGAGAACAGGTGCAGGTCCCTCGCATCGCTCAGGACGACAAGCCGCACAACCTCGCGCGATTGTGCGGCGTCACAACGCGAGTGGCAGAAACGCCTCGCGCCGCTCAATGAAGCAGCGGCGCGTGTTGCCTGTCGAGTTGTGGCGTCGCGCGTTAGCGCAGCTCGAACGCTGAGCTCTGCTTCATCGGGAAGTTGGAACTGCGCAGCGTTGCAACGGCGACGTACTTGCCATGCGGAAGTGTCATCGCCGCGCTTTCATCGATGCGCATTGTCTGGTCACCGTCGATCTGCTTGTTCTGCACTGACTGCGTGAACATGCGTCCTTCACCCCAGCGATACACTTCGCGTCCAACAGAATCCAGCACTGTAAACTCGTATTGCTGGCCATTCGGGAATGACAGCTCGACGTTGCTCTTGCTGTCGTTCGTGAGCTTGAGTGCGAAGTGTAAAGTGTGCGGCTCGACCTTTACGTCGAATTTGCCATTCACCCTCGGCACATCATCGTGGCGCTTCCTGGCTTGGGAATGTCGCGGGACATCCACGACGTTCAGCGCGCTGGCGACGTGCGCGGTGGTACGCGACGCGTGGGCGTCAGCGTCTTCGTGACGAGTGAGTGAGCCGCAGGCCAGCGCGAAGGCTCCGGCGCAGAGCAAACTTATGATGAGGCGCGAATTCATGACAAAACCGATCGAGGCACGGTGTCGACAAGTTGAACGGTCGTCCGCTCACACATCCGACAGGAGGCGAAGTTATCAACATCTTGACGAATAGTCAACATGAACCGTCACGTCGAAAGTGGCGGCGCTGATTACACTTGCGACATATTTCGTGACTTTCGGGATAGCTTCGGTTCTTAAGTCGTCCGCTTGCGTCAAAACGGCAAATGCTAGATTCCGGACAGTTCGAGCACGTCGCGTTCCACTTCCTTCACACGCTGCCGGGTCACATGACCGAATTCGCGAAAGTTTCTGGAAAGGCTTTGGCCCTCCTGCTGGCGCTCGCGGCCGTGCCCTCCGTGTCGGAGGCGCAACAGAAGATTCTGGTCTACACGCGGAACTACACGCCCGACGGCAAGGGCTACGTGCATGAGAACATCGCGGCGAGCGTGGCCGCCATAAAGAAAATGGGTGAGGAAAAGGGGTTTGCGGTGGACGTGTCCGACGACGCGAACTCCTTCACTGATGCCAACCTGAAGCAGTACTCAGCCCTGGTTTTCTCGAACAGCAACAACGAGGCGTTCGCGACAGAGGACCAGAAGAGTGCGTTCAAGAATTACATCCAGCACGGAGGTGGGTTCGTTGGCATCCATTCAGCCACCGGCTCCCAGCGGGACTGGCCATATTACTGGTCGGTCGTGGGCGGTAAGTTTGTGGCGCATCCGAAGTTACAGCCTTTTGTCGTGAAGGTTGCGGACACGAGTTTTGCCGCCGCGAAGGGGCTGCCCGCCGAGTTCCAGTGGGAGGACGAGCCGTACTTTATTGATCATGTGAATCCGGATATTCATCCCGTGTTGGTGATTGACCGGAAGAAGTTGCTGTACATGGAGGCCACGAAGCTGGAGGCGGAGACGTTCGCGAATCCGCTGCCGTTGGCGTGGTACCATAGGTTCGATGGCGGACGGGAGTTCTACGTTGCGCTGGGTCACAAAAAGGAGGATTACGCCAATCCGATCCTGTACGGCATCATCGAAAACGGGATTCTCTGGGCGATGGGCGGGAAGTGATCTGAACCGAGTCACATCAGGTATTTGTCGTCCTGAGCGCAGCGAAGGACTCCACCTGCGTTGCATAACAGCATGTGCAGGTCCTTCGCTTCGCTCAGGACGACAAAGCCGGCGAAAGTCATTGGCCCCAATAGAGTTAGGCGGCTTCAGGGTGTGCTGATTCCCCGGGCTGGAATCGCTTGCGAAAAATTTCACAAGCGCTAGATTCCGCCTCGATGACAGGGGCTCCGAAGGACCTGCGCCCCCGCGCCAAGGGCGAAAAGAAGGAACTGTCGGGCGTCGATTTCGCCGCGATGCCCTTTCAGTTGACTTTCTGCATCATCGCGGGCGTCTACGGTGGGCAGTGGCTCGACCGGAAGCTCGGCACGGCACCATGGCTTCTCATCGCAGGGGTGCTTCTCGGGGCCGGTCTGGCTTCCTACAGCATCTATACGAAGCTCATGGCGGCGCAGGCGTACGATGAGGCCATGAAGAAATCGCGGCGCGAGAACGGGCCGTGACGGCTGGAAAGGGCAGTACGACCCGAGCGTTCACGCTCTATGCGCTCTCTTGCGTGGTGGCGATCGGGCTCGCGGCGGGAGTCTTCACCGCAGTGTTCGAGGCGGGGCCGGCCCGGTCGGCGGTGTGGGTGAGCGCGGGCGTCGCGCTGGTGGTGCAACTGGTGGCGTTTGGCATCGCGCGGACCCTCGCGAACGGGGGCAACGGGATTGCCGGATGGGGGCTGGGCGCGGTGATCTGCCTGCTCGCCCTGATCGTGTACGGATTTGCGAGTCGGGCGATTGGCCTGCCTCAGAACGCGGCGTTGTTGAGCCTAGCGACCTACTTTTCCTTGACTGAGCTGATCGAAGCACCGTTCCTATTTCTATGAAGACCAGTTCACTCCTTCTCGCGCTCGCGATCGCTGCGTCAGGCACTTCGAGGCTCGTCGCCCAGGAGCCCGTTGCGCAGCCCACCGCCGGCGCCGTTGCCGCCGTGCACCCCGCAGTGCACGAGAGTGCGTGCGAGGAATACGCTCCAAGCGACATCATCAGCCCGCACATCACGGACTCCCACTGTCTCGAGTATCCTGGCTTCCCGAAGTTCTGGGAGCCGCACGAGTACGTGCTTCCGCGCTTTGCACCCTTTTACATCGGCAAGTACGAAGTCGACCTCTCGCCAACGCGGCACGTCGTGTTTCTGCTGTTCGCGGCGTTGCTCTGCTGCGTGGTGCTGATCACGGCCGCGCGCTCACATGCGAAGCACACGTCGATGATCGGGCGGCCCAAGGGCGGGTTCGCCACGGGCATCGAGTCGATGGTGCTCTACATCCGCCAGGAAGTCGCCTTGCCGAACCTGGGCGATCATGGCGAGAAGTACGTGCCGTTCATCCTCACGCTCTTCTTCTTCATCCTGTTTGCTAACGTTCTGGGCCTGATTCCCTACGGCTCAACGGCCACCGGAAACATCTCCGTCACGTTGACGCTCGCGATCATCACGTTCTTCATGGTGGAGATCGCCGGTATTCGCGCCAACGGCATCGGCTACCTGAACACGATCTTCTACTGGAACAAGGACCTGCCGATCGGCGTGCGGGAATTCATGTTCGTGCTCATGACGCCCGTCGAGATCCTCGGGAAGATTTCAAAGCCGTTCGCCCTCACTATCCGTTTGTTCGCGAACATGACGGCTGGGCACATCGTTGTGCTGGGCATGATCAGCCTGATCTTCGCGTTCCAGAGTTTCTGGGTCGTGCCGGTGCCGATCGCCATGGCGACGGCGATCATGGTCCTGGAGTTGTTCGTGTCGTTCCTGCAGGCGTTCATCTTCGCACTCCTGGCCAGCGTGTTCATTGGAACCATTCGCGCACACCACTAGGGCAGGACGATAGGATGGTGGGACACGACCGGAGTCGCCTCCCGGAAGTGCAGTAGCTAGCCGAGCTGGCTGGTGAAGTCCGTTGAGACGCGAGTCTCGCCGACGGACAGCGGATCGATCCGCGGGCGCTGAGCATTACGTTCGCTAACGAATTGGAGAGAGCACATGGTTCACGCGATTCTTCCGCTGCTTCAGGCAGCAACCGACGCAGCTGGCGTCAGCCCGAAGGGCCTGATCGCCATCGGCGCAGGACTCAGCGCCGGACTCGGCGTCATCGGCGCGGGCATCGGCATCGGCCGCATCGGCGGCCAGGCTGTCGAAGGCATGGCGCGCCAGCCGGAAGCGGCTGGTCGCATCCAGACCGCCGCGCTGATCTTCGCCGCGCTCATCGAAGGCGCCGCGCTGTTCGGCGTCGTCATCG
>JBDTXZ010000256.1:0-5858 GCA_040005935.1 bacterium
AAGGAGCAGCGATCCAACGGCGGTGCCCTCGCCGTTCTTGTGCCAACGAAAGCCCGCCACGACGCAATCACAATCGCGCTCGTGCTTCACCTTCAGCATCACGCGCTTGTTCGGTTCGTACAACCCGAATTCGTGCTTGGCGATCACACCATCGAGCCCCGCGCCTTCGAAGCGCCGAAACCAGTCGGCGGCGACGTCGCGATCACGCGTCGCCGGTGTGATGTGCAATGGTGCGGCCGCATGTGCGAGCAGCGTCGACAACACTGCACGACGTTCGACAAACGGCATGCTCCGAAGATCGCGATCGCCTTCGCTTAGGATGTCGAAGAACACCACCGAGGCCGGCATCTGGCCCGCCAGCATCTGCACGCGCGACGCCGCTGGATGAAGCCGTAGCTGCAGCGCTTCGAACGCCAGAGCGTCGCCGCGCATAATCACGATCTCACCGTCGAGCACACAACGCTCGGGCAATTGCGCCTTCAACGGCTCAATGAGGTCCGGAAAATAGCGGTCGAGCGGCTTCTCATCGCGACTCTGGATGAAGATCTCGTCGCCATCGCGGAAGATCAGCGTGCGAAAACCATCCCACTTGGGCTCGAAGATCCAGCCGTCGCCCGGTGGCAACTCGCTCACGCGCTTGGCGAGCATCGGGAGAATCGGCGGATTGACGGGAAGGTGCATGACAAGAGGATCAGGGATGGTCCACGGTCAGGCCACTCGGAACGCGCAGGCGATCGGCGTGCAACGATGAATCGCGGCCGAGGTGCCGAGCCGCATGGGCTATCGCAGCCGCGCGAGCTCCGCTTCTGACGCGATGAATCCAAACGCCGGCCAGCCACCCGATTTAACGGAACGTTCGAACTGGGCGCGCGCGCGCGCGGTATCGCCCTTTACCAGATACCAGTTGCCCAGTCCGTAACTCAACGTCGCAACGTCGACGTCGCCAGTGTCTGACGGAGCGAACAGCGCGTCGGGACCAATCTCGCCGCGATAGAGCTTCAGCCGCTTCGCGTACGCGGCCGTCGTGGGCAACGTGTCCGGACGACGTGCGAGCATCGCCGCGGCTTCTCCCGCGCGGCCCGCGCGCTGGAGCGACATCCACAGCCAATCCGTGGAGCCGGCAAGCTCGCCGCCATCAGGCGCACGCGGCTGCGCACGACGAAAGGCATCGGCAGCCGCGTTGAAGTCACCGTGCACGAAGCGCAAGACGCCGAGATGATAGAGGATGCCGTAGTTGAGGCTGTCGATGCCGTAACCGCGCGTGAGGTCGGCCATCGCGCGGTCGAAGTTGCGAACCGAGAGATTACGATGTCCGCGCCAGCGATACAGCATCGCGTCGTCCGGCGACACAGCAAGCGCGCGCGTGAACGTCTGCACCGCCTCCTGCATCTGGCGCGCGCCGGATTGTGCGACGCCGAGCGCGATGAACCGCTGCACGTTGCGCGGGTCTGCGGCGAGTGCTTGCTCCGCACGCGCGATCGGCCCTGTGTCTGCTTGCGACCGGTATTCCCGTCCGGCTGGCGCGCGGTATTGAACAGACTGCGCGAGCGCAGGAAGGGCGGCGACACTCGTGAGAATCGCGATGAAGAATACGCGTTGCATCGGTCGGCTCCGTGTACTGAATAGACAGTTCACCGTCATTGTCCGTCCATACTGTGGCGCAACGGTTGTCGGGCGCAACCCGTGCTGGGGGCGCATGTTTCCGGCGAATTGATGCGTGTGACGGACGACTTGCAGCCATTGGTGCTGGACTATCCCTTTGCGAGCGACGACGCGGCGATTGCTGCGAGGAACTGGCTCCCGGCCACAAACGCCTGCACACGATAGATGTGAGAAAACTCTTCAGTCTTCCCCACCCGTTCGTCCTCCTCCTCTGCGGCGTCGTGATTGCCGCCCTCCTCACATGGATTCTCCCCGCCGGCGCGTATCAGCGCCGTCACGACGCGGCCACCGATCGCGATGTGGTCGTCGCGGGAACGTATGCGAACGTGACCGCCACGCCGGTTGGGCCACTCGCCGCAGCACTCGCGGTGCCGCGCGGTATCGTGGCCGGCGCGGATGTCCTGCTCACCGTGCTCTTCGTCGGCGGTGCATACGCCTTCCTCGACGCAACGGGCGCGCTCGCGCGACTCGTTGGCTCCCTTGTGGGACGGACGCGGCGACCGCGACTCGTCGTCATCGCCGTGTGCCTCATCTTCGCGACGTTCGGTGCGCTCGAGAACATGCAGGAAGAAATCATCGCACTCGTGCCGGTCTTGCTTGTCTTGAGCCGAGGGTTGGGGTTTGGCGCGATAACGGCGTTGGCGATGAGTGTTGGTTCCGCAGCGGTTGGCGCGGCGTTCGGCCCGACGAATCCGTACCAGACGGGCATCGCGCTCAAGTTTGCGGGGCTTCCCGCGTTGACTCAACCGGGACTTCGCTTCGGCCTGCTCGCGGCCGCAGTGAGTGTGTGGATCGCATACACATTGCTGATGACCGGGCGCGATGATGTGCGCCCCGACGTGACGGCGCCAGCGCAAACGCCCGCGACACGACGAGACTTGATTCTCCTCGCCCTCGTCGTGCTGCCGTTCGGGCCTTACGTCTATGGCGTGGTGCGATACGAATGGGGTTTCAACGAGCTCTCGGCGCTTTTCCTCGTGGCTGGCTTTGGTGTGGGTCTTGTCTCGGGACGCGGCCTGTCAGAATCCGCCATCGCCTTCCTTGAATCGATGAAGTCCATGTTGGCGGCGGCGCTGTTTATCGGCGTAGCGCGCGCGATCAGCGTGGTGCTGACAGACGGTCATGTGATGGACACGATCATCTACGGGTTGGCCACGCCACTCTCGCACGCACCTGGCATTGCGGCCGCGCTGCTCATGGTGCCTGCGCACGCGGTGCTGCACGTCGCTGTCCCGAGCGTGAGCGGCCAGGCGGCGCTCACGATGCCGATCATGGCGCCGCTCGCTGATCTGCTTGGCGTTTCCCGCGATGCGGCGGTGATTGCGTTTCAGACGGGGGCGGGGCTCATGGATATCATTACGCCCTCGAGTGGCGCGCTGCTCGCGGTGCTCCTCGGCGCACAGGTGAGCTTCGGGCGGTGGATACGCTTCGTCGTTCCGGGTGTGCTGCTCGTCGCGCTGGTGGGGTTGGCAGGCATTGCGCTGGCGGCGTAGGCGGTATGTCGGCGGGGCGCAGATGCTGTCATCCTGAGCGAGCGCAGCGGCCTATTTGTCATCCTGAGCGAGCGCAGCGAGTCGAAGGATCTGCACTCACGTACGAAGTGTGCGCACAGAGAATTCGAGAACAGCCAGTCAGCGGTCGTCCCGGGTCGGCTCCGGTTAAACAGACTGTAGCTGACCCATGGACGACTGCTGATGGTGTACTTCGATCGAAGAAGATGGAGTGCAGATCCTTCGACTCGCTCCGCTCGCTCAGGATGACAGGGATGACACATTGCTTTCTCTCCATGACAGATTGCATCACATGCCGACTCTCCGCATCTGTTGCTCGCTAGCCGTCCTTCTGTGCTTGCCCAGTGGAGCGCCTCGCGCACAAACCACGCGCGCCACGCAATTGCTTCCTCGGCCATCCCATGTCGCCGAGTTGCCAGGAACGTTCGTGTTGGCCAATCCCGTTCGTATCGTGGTGCCGGCGGCAGCGCCGCGTTTGCGCGAGATTGCCGATCTCCTCGCGAACGTCATCCGCGGGCGCACCGGCTTCACAGTGCGAGTTCGCGCTGGTGGGCCAGTTGCAGGCGCGATCGTGCTCGACACGTTGCTCGCCGACGCCAATGGTGAGGCGTACGCAATTGTCGTCGGGCCAAAGAACATCGCGTTGCACGGTGCGACCTCTGCGGGAGCGATGTGGGCTGTTCAGACACTGCGTCAACTCTTGCCGCCGGCGTTCGAAGACCAAAACGGAACGCGTCCGACAAGGTGGCTCATCGCTGGCGTCGACATTCACGACGCACCGCGATTCACGTGGCGAGGCAGCCTCGTTGACGTTGGGCGCCATTTCTTTCCGGTGCCCGTGATCGAGAAGCACATCGACGTGCTGTCGCGCTACAAGATGAACGTCTTCCATTGGCATCTAACGGAAGATCAGGGATGGCGCATCCAAATCCGCCGCTATCCCAAGCTGACGAGCGTTGGTGCATGGCGCACGGAAGCAGACGGGTCGCGGTACGGCGGATTCTACACACAGCGCGACATACGCGACGTCGTGGAATTTGCGCGGCTGCGCGGCGTGACGGTGGTGCCCGAAATCGAGATGCCGGGTCACTCCAGTGCTGCGCTCGCGGCGTATCCGGAGCTCGGATGCACGGGCCAGCCAATCGACGTCGTGACGCAATGGGGCGTGTTCGCCGACATCTACTGCGCTGGCAATGAGCACACCTTCGAGTTCCTCACCAATGTCCTCGACGAAGTGATGGCGCTCTTTCCGTCGCGCTACATCCACATCGGCGGCGACGAGGTACCGAAGGAGCGCTGGAAGAACTGCGCGTCATGTCAGGACCTGATTTTCCGTCAAGGGCTCGCGAACGAAACAGAGCTGCAGAGTTGGTTCGTGCGGCGTATCGGCGAATATCTCGCCATGCGCGGACGCAGGATCATCGGATGGAATGAGGTGCTGCAGGCTGGACTCCCCGTGTCGACGACCGTGCACGCGTGGGAAGACACCAGCTTTACGCGCAAGGCGGTGCTGGCGGGACACGATGCCATCGCATCGCCAGTCACGTGGACGTATTTCAATCGCACCGCTCGCGAGTTGACGCTCGATCAGGCATACCAATTCGAGCCCATGCCTCCCGGCCTCGATAGCGCGGCGGCTCGGCACGTACTCGGCGGGGAGGCCGCGCTCTGGAGCGAGGGCATCACCTCGGCCGCGACGCTCGACCTCATGGCGTTCCCACGCATGTTGGCCCTGGCCGAAGTGCTTTGGAGCGACGCGCGCAAGGACTTCGCGTCGTTTCGTGGGCGCCTCGATAGCGATCAGCTTCCGCGCTTACGCGCGATGGGCGTGGCCGTCGGGCCATTCGACCGCGAAATCGCGGACGTACACATTCAGTACGATTCCGCCTCGAAGGTCGCGCGCGTGCGTACCGACTTTGGCGTGCCTGGCGTCACGCTACGCGGCACTACCGATGGCTCTGTACCAACATTAGCGTCGTCACTCCTTGTGGACTCCACTCCTCTACGTGGTGAAGGCGCACAGCGTCTCCAGCCGTTTTACGGCGGCGTGCCGATTCTCTCGGAGCGCATCGTCACGCTCGTCCACAACAAGGCACTCGGCAAGTCCGTGACGGCAGCGGTCCCACCGCAACGCCAGTATCCGGGAACGGGCGCGTGGAATCTCACCGATGGTCTCGCGGGGAGCATTGACCATGCGGATGGGTTGTGGCAGGGGTGGTGGGGCAAGGATGTCGACGTCGTGCTGGACCTCGAGTCCGTGCAACCGTTCGACGGAGTGCGCGTGACGTTCTTACAGAATGTGCGATCATGGATTGTCTTCCCGTCGAATGTCGGCTTTTACGTGTCCGACGATCGGGTGACGTGGCGCACCATCCCGACGGTCATGCAGCAGGTTCCCGCGAACACCGTGATCCCTGCGATGTTGCACATTTTCGAAACAGCGCCGACGACGGGCGCACAAGCGCGGTTCATCCGAGTGGTTGGAAGGAATGCCGGGCTCCTGCCCGCGTGGCACTCCGGCGCAGGAAGCCCATCATGGCTCTTCGTGGATGAGATTGTCGTCAGATAGCTGTCGTTGAGCGCGGCGAAGGACCAGTGGTTTCAACTGGTCAACCCTGTCATCCCGCACGAGCGAAGCGCGTGTCGGGATCTACCATCGCGGCGCCGTGAGCCGGCCACGCGCGG
>JBDTXZ010000257.1:0-5852 GCA_040005935.1 bacterium
AACGCCAGGATCGTGATCGCGTGAGCGCCGGACGGGAGATCTGGTATGGTGAGGGTGTCGGTGCACGAGCGGCGCGTGCGCTTTTGTCGCCGGCGAGTTGGCTCTTTGGCCTTGGCGTGCAACGGCGCGCGCGGCGATTCGAGCAGACGGCTGATGCAGGCAACGCCTCGTCACTTCCGGTCCTGAGCCTCGGGAACCTCACGGTTGGCGGAACTGGAAAGACGCCCCTCGCTGCCTGGGCAGCCGCCGCCTTGCGCGCACGCGGTGCGACGCCTGCGATCGTGATGCGTGGTTACGGCGACGACGAGCCGCTCGTGCACGCTCGGCTGAATCCTGAGGTCGCCGTTATCGTCGACGCCGATCGAGTACGAGGGGCGATACAGGCACGGAATGCGGGCGCGGATTGCGTGATTCTCGACGACGGCTTTCAGCATCGCCAAATCGCACGAGTCTCTGACTGGGTGCTCATTGCCGCTGAGCGATGGCGCGACGACTTGCGTCTTCTTCCGGCCGGCCCGCTCCGCGAACCACTGCATGCGCTTGGTCGCGCGAATGTAATTGTCGTCACGCGAAAGAGTGCGACTCGAGCGACGGCCGAAGAGATCAGCTCGCGACTTGGGGCGCGGTTTCCGCGGGCAGGGGTGGCAATCTGTCATCTCGCGCTCGACGCGTTGGTCGATGCGCGCTCTGGCGAACGACGACCGCTTTCGTGGCTGGCAGACAGGCGTGTGGTCGGTGTGGCGGCGGTCGGGGAGCCGGCCGCATTCTTCGCGCAGCTGCGGGATATCGGCGCTCGATTGGACGAGCGCGCGTTTCGCGATCATCACGCATTCGATGCTGCTGACGTGGCCGAGCTTGCCACTGATTTGGCGCGGCGTGAGGGGGTGGTGTGTACGCTGAAGGACGCCGTGAAGCTCGCTCCGCTGTGGCCTGCCAACGCCATGCCCCTGTGGTATGTTTCCCAAATTGCCGTGATCGAGCGTGGAGATGCGGTGCTCGATCGCGCCCTCGAAGCGGTCCTGGCGGGGCGCCAGGCCGTGATTTCAACTGCCGGCCCAGCCGGCCAAAGTTCCCTCCCAAATGGCCACCGATCTTCGACTGCCGACTGATAGCATCGTCATGCCGGATAAGGACCGCTTCCTGAACGAACACAATCCGTTCGAGGCGATGATGAGCCGGTTCGACCGAGCTGCGCAACTGCTCGATCTCGAGCCCGGCCTCTACAAGGTGCTCCGCCACCCCGAACGGCAGATCATCGTGTCTGTTCCGGTAATGATGGACAACGGAGAGGTGGAGGTGTTCGAAGGATACCGGGTGCTCTACAACACGTCGCGCGGCCCGGCGAAAGGCGGCATTCGGTTCGACATGCAGGTGAATCTGGATGAGGTCAAGGCGCTGGCCGCGTGGATGACGTGGAAGTGCGCTGTGGTGAATTTGCCCTTTGGAGGTGCAAAGGGCGGCGTGATCTGCGACCCGTTGAAAATGAGCGCGGGCGAGCTGGAGCGTCTTACGCGTCGGTACACCGCGTCAATCATTCATACACTCGGCCCTGACTCGGACGTCCCCGCGCCCGACGTGAATACGAACGAGCGCGTGATGGCGTGGATCATGGATACGTACTCGATGCATCATCGCCACACGGTGACTGCGGTCGTCACTGGAAAGCCGGTCGAGATGGGTGGCTCGCTTGGCCGCCGTGAAGCGACTGGTCGCGGCTGCATGATCGTGACGAAGGAGGCCCTCAAGCACCTCGGCATGAGCATCAAGGGAACTTCGGTTGCCATTCAAGGCTTTGGCAACGTTGGGTCTGTCGCGGCCGACTTGCTCGTCAAGGAAGGGTGCATCATTCGCGGCATCAGCGATCGGACGGGCGCGTACTGGAATAAGAACGGTATCGACATCGACTCGGCACTGAAGCACGTGAAGCAGCACCGCAGCCTGGAAGGGTTCACCGGTGGTACGGCGATTACCAACGAAGAGCTGCTGCTATCCGAGGTCGACGTGCTGTTGCCTGCAGCGTTGGAAAACGTGATCACGAGCAAGAATGCATCGAAGATCCAGGCGAAGATCATCTGTGAGGGTGCGAACGGACCGACCACCGCCGGCGCCGATTCGATTCTTGCAGAGAAGGAGATTTTCGTGATTCCGGATATTCTCGCGAATGCCGGCGGCGTGACGGTGTCCTACTTCGAGTGGGTACAGGATCGCGGTGGCTACTTCTGGTCCGAGGCCTCGGTGAACGAGCGTCTCACCGATATCATGACACGCAGCTTTACGGACGTGCTCAACCTCTCGATGCTGCACAAGGTCGATATGCGCACTGCCGCGTACATGCTTTCGATCAGCAGGGTGGCCACCGTGCACCGGTTGCGTGGCGTCTACGCGTAACGGCCCGTGCGCGTCGTGATCGCGGTTGTGGGGAAGCCGCGTGACCGGCACCTCGCGGCGGCGATCGACGACTACGAGACTCGAGCGACGCGGTATTGGCCGCTCGACGTCGTGGAGGTTCGTGAAGCAAGTGGCCGCGGGATCTCCGCTGAGGTGGCCAAGGATCGAGAGGGCGAGCGGTTTCTCGAACGTCTTCCCGCGGGAGCCGTGCTCATCATCTGCGACGAGCGCGGTGACCGCTTGACGTCGGCCGAGTTCGCGGCGCTCGTCAACGCATTTCGCGACCGTGCAACGAGCATCGCATTCGTGATCGGCGGCGCGTTTGGACTTTCGGACGCGCTCCGCAGCCGCGCGTCACGCGTCATCCAGCTCGCACCATGGACGCTTCCACACGAGATGGCTCGGTTGGTGTTGGCAGAACAACTCTATCGCGCGGGTACGATCGTGCGCGGGGAGCCATATCATAAGTGAATCGCGTTTCCGTGTCTGGCGCCAATTACCTCGCACGACCGCAATGACGGACATTCGCATCATCTCTGACACGCTTGGCGGTTCGGCTCTCTCCCAATTGCTCCAGCGTCGTGAGGCGCCAGCCGCGTGGAGCGCGACACCGCCGCGCTCCGCCGGCGAGTGGCGTGAGCGCGCCTTGCAACGTGCGCGCGAGCGGCAGTGGGAGGAGTGTTGGTCAGTGCTCGAACCGGCGTTCGCTGCGACAGGGCGCGCGGCCGAGCGCCTGAATCGCGTTCGCCGCCTTGGGGGCGTCGTCGTAACGACCGGGCAGCAGCCAGGCCTCTTCGGGGGCCCTGTGTACACGTGGAGCAAGGCGATGGGCGCCCTTGCGATGGCCGATGCGCTCGAGCGTGCGACCGGCGTCGCGACAGCGGCGGTGTTCTGGGCCGCAACCGACGACGCTGATTTCATCGAGGCGTCGTACACGGTGATCGCGCAGATTGGCGGCGCGGAGGTGCTCCGCAGCGAAAGCGCGCCGCCCGCTGGTACCCCGATGTCGCGGACACCGCTCGGGGACTTGTCGCGTCTAAGAGCGCGGTTGCGTGGAGCCGCTGGCAGCGCTGCAGACCCTCGCGCGCTCGGCATGGTGGACGACGCGTATGCAGATCCCGAGCGAACGGTGGGCGACGCGTACGTCGCGATGCTTCGCGTGTTGCTCGAGCCACTTGGCATGCCCGTGATCGACGCATCGCATCCGTCGGTGCGTGCAGCGAGCGATCCGACGCTTCGCGCTGCGTTACGCCACGCGGCGGACATCGAGCAGGCGCTCGACGCGCGGAGCCACGCCATTCGCGCGGCGGGACTCGAGCCGCAGGTGGTAGACATTGCTGGACTGTCGCTCGCGTTCGTGCGAGAGGGGGGGCTCAAGCGTCGACTGACAGTGGTGGAGGCGGCGGGTATTGCCGATGATGCGCATGCGTGGCTCACGCCGAATGTCGTTCTCCGCCCCATCGTCGAACAGGCAATACTTCCGACCGTGGCGTATCTGGGCGGACCGGGCGAGATCGCGTACTTCGCGCAAGTGAGTGCGATTGCCGATGCGTTAGGCGTCGCGCGGCCGCTCGCGTTGCCGAGATGGTCGTGCACGCTGGTTGAGCCTCACGTCGAGTGGTTGCTGCAACGATTTGGTGTAGCGCCTGATGCGCTCGCAACGCCCGATTCGTTAGAAGGTGCGGTGGCGCGCGCCGCCATGAGCGAGCGCTCCACGGACACGCTCGGTGCGCTCCGCAAGACAATTGAAGCACTGCCCGCAGCGCTGGCGCCCGAGTCGGATCCACTCGGTCTTAACGCGGCGGTGCAGGGGGCGATGCAATCGCTCTTACACCGTGCGGACCGTCTCGAGCGACGTCTTGTTGCGGGTGTGAAGCGCCGCGAGCACGACTTGCTGCGCGACGTGGCGACATTACGTGCGGCGTTGTATCCGCTTCGCACGCGCCAGGAGCGGGCCCTCAACCTGATTCCCATTCTTAGCCGGCATGGGCTTGATCTGCTGCCTGAGATGCGGGATGCGGCCGCTCAGCACGCGGCTAGACTGGTCGGAGCGAGCGGGATCTCGTGACAGAAGACGCGCCGATTCCCAAGGTGCAGAGCTCGGGTCGAAGCTCTGCGCTTATTGGCGCTGGAATCTTCCTGTCTCGAATACTCGGGCTCGTGCGGCAGAAGTTGATCGCGCACTATCTCGGCGCAGGCTGGGTGTCCGATGCGTTCAACGGAGCATTCAAGCTCACGAATTTTATCCAGAATTTGTTCGGTGAAGGCGTGCTGTCCGCGTCCTTCATTCCGGTGTATGCGAAAGCATTGCACGAAGGGAGGCAGGAGGAAGCAGATCGCATCGCAAGCGCCGTTGTCGCAATCCTGGCACTCGTCGTTGCCGTGCTGGTGGTATTCGGGATACTCGCTGCGCCGCTGTTTGTCACTCTCTTCGCGGGCGGCTTCGTGGGCGAGACGCGTGAACTCGCGGTTCGGCTGACGCGCATACTATTTCCCGGCGCGGGCGTGTTTGTGATGGGCGCGTGGTGTCTCGGAGTGCTGAACAGCCATCGCCGGTTTTTCCTGCCCTACGTGTCGGGCGTGTTCTGGAATGTCGCGATGATCGCCGCGCTCGCGGGCTATGGCTCGCGCGGAAGCCACGTGGATCTTGTCATCGTGCTTTGCTGGGCCTCGGTTGTCGGAGCAGTCCTTCAGGTTGGAGTACAGTTACCAACCGTGTTCAAGCTGCTCGGGCGATTCGCTCCGCGCCTCGATTTCTCGTTTGCTCCGGTGCGCGTGGTCGTGCGCAATTTCCTCCCCGCGTTCATTTCGCGCGGCGTCGTGCAAATCAGTAGCATCATCGACGGACAGATCGCGAGCCGCATCGTGGACTTGGGCACCGTGACGTTGCTTCAGAACGCGACGACAATCTACATGTTGCCGATCAGCCTTTTCGCGATGACGGTTTCGGCGGCGGAACTGCCTGAGATGTCGCGCGATTCAGGAATGGATGCGGCTGCGTTCGCGCGGCTTCGTGCACGCTTGAATGCTGCGTTGCCACGGGTGGCGTACTTCGTCGTGCCGTCCGCGATCGGGTTTCTCGTACTCGGGCAGGCGGTCACGGGTGTGCTGCTCGAAGGCGGCGCGTTCACCGAAACGATGACGGTGCGCAGCTGGGCCATTCTTGCGGGGTCCGGAGTTGGGCTGCTCGCAAGTGCGCTCGGCCGCCTCTACTCGTCCACGTTTTACGCGATGCGCGACACGCGGACGCCGTTGTGGTTCGCCCTCGTGCGTGTCAGCCTCACCGCCATTCTTGGATATCTCTTCGCGTTTCCTCTCCCTCGTCTGCTTGGCCTGCCGACGTGGACGGGTGCTGCCGGCTTGACCGCATCGGCAGGCATCGCTGGCTGGGTTGAATTTTATTTGCTTCGCCGCGCCATTACCTCGCGCATCGGCGTCACGTCTCTACCGCCGGGCGTGTTGGT
>JBDTXZ010000258.1:0-5849 GCA_040005935.1 bacterium
ACGCGGTGCGTTTCGCAGCGTGAATGCGGTTTGCAGATATCCGTCAGGATGTTGGGCGGCGAGTATTTGAGGAATCCATGCGTCGAGCGTGGAACGCATGCGCGATTGTGCATCGATGATCTGCTGGTCGCCTTGCGGATCGACCATCAGTGCAAGGCTCATCGCCTCGACGGTCTGGTGGACCCACGCGTTCGAGAAGACGTACCCGCGGTGCGCAGCGTGTGGCTCACCACGCAATGCCTTCGCTGCCTCGATGAAATTGTCGAGACCTCCATCGCCGCGACCGGCGGGGATGTCGGTGCGCGTGCATTGATCGATGCAGTGTGGAATCCACGACGTGATGAGCGCCTTGGTTCGCGCGCTCCATAACGGACTCGTGATTGTGTGCCGCGTGGTGACCACGGGTGCGAGCTGCTTCAACGGAGGCGGGAGTTCGACGCGAACGGCGAGTGTGGACGACGCCTTCGTTTCTCCATTGTCCGCGGAGACGCGCAGCACGTAGTTGCCCGTTGTCGAAAAGGTCGCGGTGGTCGTCGGGGAGCTTGGATCTGCGAACGTGACCGTTCCAGGACCCGATACCTTGGACCAGGTCGTCTTGGGGGCGCGACCGGCAGGCGCTGCAACTGCCCCACGAGCGGGTCGACCGGCGCGTGGCGGCGTTCCATATCCTGCCCACGCGTTGAGATATGTTTTGCCGTGCTTCATCACGACGCGATCGACACCTGCGACCGCATTGACGGGATCGATACCATCCAGACGAGCGGTCAGCGCAAACGCCTTTTCGAACGCGCCTCCAAGTGGCGTCGCTATCGCGGTGACGACCAGGCCTGTCGTCAATCGTTCGAGGAGCTCACGTCGCGTGAGATGCGTTCCGGAGTGCTCGCTCATAGCGGGGGTCTGGATGGCGATCGTTGCACGGCCGGACATGGATACGCGAACCGACGTGCAGGTCCTTCGCTGCGCTCAGGACGACATGCATATTGAGTTACGGACGCGCGAAAGCCACGTCAACCCACGAGACCCGAGAGACGAGCGCCATGAAAGTGATACTCCTTTCGGCACTCCTTGCGTTGGCGCTGCCCAGCGACACCAGTGTCGCTTACGGACAGTCGGCCGTGCAAAGCGGCCTTGCAGGCCAATGGCGGCTTGCATTCAGCACAGTGAGCCGTTCGGATGAGCCCGAAATGCGTCCCACACCGTGGTTCACTTTCACTGCAACCGTGGTACAGGTCGACAGCGCGCTCGGTGGCGCGATGCGATCTGAGGGACCGAGTGGGCAGTTCGGCTGCAAGCTCCGTGATGGCGTGTGCGCGGCGGGACGCATGCGACTTTCCTGGGATGATCAGGACTGGCAGGTCTTCGAGTTTCGACTCGACCCCGGATCGACGACGAAGGGATCCGGTCGCGCGGAAATTCGGTTTTCGGATGGTGGGATCGACAAGTACACCTTCGTGATCACGCGTCCTGCACCGTAGCAAGTCAGGCGTCCCGGATACCTCGATGCACCAACGCTCCGTGCCTTGGTATGCGAGAGGCTTGCGGCAAAGTCGAGCGGCGCCCGGCGCGTGGAGTTGCCGAGTCGTGCGAGCGCCGACGGGCTCAGTGCCTTTGCGCTCGACTCCACGGACTCAAACGTCAAGTGGACGACGAGCCATCTGGTCTCGATCCGGGCCGTTGCCACGGGTACTCCGCCTGCGGCCGTCCAGCACGTCAAGGACTCAGCGAAATTCGTCGACACGTATGGCGCCGGTCGGAAAGATGCTCGCTGCTGCCACCTCGCAGCACCGAGCATCTACATCCACAATCAGCTGACCAATCGTTTCGGACGCGTTCGACGACGTATTTTTGTCGGCATGAGAGTTCCGTGCTCTCATCGATGTGCCTAGTGATGACTCATGGTGGACACGTCGGTTGTGTTCTTGCACGTGATCACCGGATTCCAATCGGCGTACAAGCCGCTCGGATTGCGCTCCCACACCCAGACGTGCAGCGCCCAGACATTGAACGTCGTGTTGACCACGAAGTCGCGACCAAAAAGTCGTGGCGGCTGCGGCGACGTCCACGCGCCGACCGGTACGATATACTCGACGGCCACGAGCTGCATCCTGCCATTCTTCTCCGGCTCGTAGAGCAACAATTCCGGCTTGTCTACGCTCACCGCCCCGTCGATGATGGCCGGATTGCCATAGTGGAATCCCATTCCGCCCAATACTGGATCCGACATGCACGGCGTGATCTGCGCGGACCAGCCAGCTGCCTGCGCCGCCGAAAACTGGTGGAAGCTCGCGGTCACTGCCTTGAGCGTCGCAAGATCCTTTTGCTCTTGTGCCGGCGATATCGGAGTCGCCGAGTTGGCCCGCGATGAAATGGCTCCGATATCATTGGCGGTCGTGGGCTCAGTGCTGCATGCGCCAAGTAGTACGATTGCCGCGAGTACGTGCGTTGTCCGTCTCATAATCGCTCCCGTGATAGAGTTATCTTTGCATATGACGGGAACATGAGCCGGAGCGATTAACTGCTCCTTGGCTTGGAGTTAGCCAGCAATTAGCGGACGCTAACCTCGATGATCAGAGTCCAACTCCTCGGCGGTGCGTGTTTGCGCTCCGAAGACGCCCCACTTGGGGGTCCGCCTGTGCAACGCCACCGCATCGCGCTGCTGGCTCTTGTCGTCGCGAGCTGGCCGCAGCCGCTCTCACGTGATCGGGCGATGGCGCTACTCTGGCCTGAGCGAGACCTGCCCAACGCACGCCGCCTGCTCAACCTCTCCGTCCATGTTCTGCGCTCGGCACTCGGCGACGACGCGATTCTCTCCGCGGGCGATGGTCTCTTGTTCAACCCCACGCTCGGAAGTTGCGACCTTCATGACCTGCGCATCGCCATTACGGCACGGCATTTCGCGCGTATCGCTGAGGTCTATGCGGGGCCGTTGCTCGACGGATTTCACCTGGGCGAGTCAACCGACTTCAGCTATTGGCTGGACGAGCGCCGCAGCGAACTGGCCCATGCGTATATCGGTGCGCTGTTCGAGCTGTCGGAGCAACAGGCGCAATCGGGCGATGTGCACGGGCGGGTGGGCACGTCCTTGCGGCTTGTCGCTTCGGATCCGCATTCGGGCAAGCACGCGCGGGCATTGATGCTTGCGCTCGACGCGGCGGGCGATCGGGTCGGCGCCCGCCAGCATGCGAGTGAGTATGCGCTTCGGCTGCGCGCGGATCTCGACCTCGAGCCCGACGCTGAGGTGCTCGCGTTGGCGGAGCAGCTGCGGCCGTCGACGCCGAAGCGGCAAACGGAGGTTGTGGTTCCTCGCCGAATAGCGTCCGTCGCCGTGCTGCCCTTCACCAACTTGAGCACGGACATCGAGCACGAGTATTTCGCGGACGGCATTGCGGAAGACGTGATTGCGCAACTGTCAAAGATCAGCGCGCTCACGGTGATCTCTCGCACGTCCGTGCTGCGGTTCAAGCAGCGGCATGCAAGCCTGAAGGAAATCGGCGCGGCGCTCGGCGCAACGACAGTGCTCGACGGGAGCATACGTCATGCCGGTTCGCGAGTTCGCATTGTTGCGAAACTCATCGACGTCGAAACCGATCGGCATTTGTGGGCGGAAACGTACGATCGCGAACTCACGGACATCTTTGCCATTCAGAGCGACGTCGCGCTGCACATCGCGTCTGCGCTGGAGGCTGAGTTGTCGCGCGAGGAGCAGACGCGTGTGCGACGAGAGCCAACGAAGAATGTCCAGGCGTACCAACTGTTCTTGCAGGGACGTCAGTGGTACATCAAGTACACGGCGGATTCGTTTCGTCGCGCCATCGAGTTCTTCAACCGCGCAGTTGACCGCGATCCGACGTTCGCTCTTGCCTGGGCGAACCTGGCGCAGGCGTACGTTGAGTTGGCTGAAGGCGGTATCATGGCTCCGGATGTCGTCTATGGACGCGCGGAAGAAGCGGCGGCGAACGCCCTCCGACTCGACCCGGAACTGGGCGAGGCGCACTGCACGATGGGCTACTTGAAGGGCGTGCGCCACTACGATTGGCTTGGCGCAGAACAGGATTTCAAGCGCGCGCTGGAGTTGAGTCCCAGCAGTGCAGACACTTACGATCTATACGGACGTCTGTGCGCAGCAATCGGGCGATACGATGACGCAATCGCATTGCAGCATCGCGCGAATGAGCTGGATCCGCTTGCGCATCGAATGGATGCGGTGACGACACTGCTGCGAGCGGGCCGGTACGATGAGGCAGTGCGTGCTGGCGAAGATGCGATTGAGCTCGAGCCGACCTACGAGCGCGCACGCGCTACGCTTGGCTGGGCGTATTTCCTCAGTGGGCGACAGGACGCCGGTTTAGCGGAGCTCGAACGAGCGGTGTCCCCCGCGCGAGACAACACGCTTTGGCTAGGCCAGCTAGGCGCGGCGTATGGAATGTCGGGAAAGACGACGAAAGGTCGCGCAATCCTGCGCGAGCTCGAAGAACGGGCGCGAGAACACTATGTATCGCCCTATCATTTTGCGTACGTCTGCATTGGGCTGGGCGACCTGGAGTTGGCGATGGACTGGCTGGAGCGCGCGGTGAATGACCGCGCTGGGCCGGCCTACGGTATCAAGGGCTCGTTCCTGTTCACTCCCCTGCACACGCACCCTCGATTCCAGGCGTTGCTGCGGCAGATGAAGCTCGACTGAACCCGCTCAGGACCGTTTGCTCGGTTGATTTGTGCCATGACGCCCCGCCGCTTGTCGATTGGCGCCGTTGTGTACCTGCCGTGCGTCAGCCTGGTTACACCACAAGATCTGAACGGGCCCTGCGTGCGCGCCGTGTTCAATGTCCGAATCTGGCGAGTGGTGTGGCGCGCGTAGTATTTCATGCAGTTGGCCTGTGCACTCGCATTCACGCTTCGGGAGTTTTCTCGTGTCTGTCGGACATTCCGTGAGATGGTTGCGCTACACGTCTGCGCTGGTGATTGCCGCTCTTCCGTTGCCACGAGTCGTCGCGGCACAGAAGCCGGTGCCGTGTTCGGCAGCTGAGTACCGGCAGTTCGATTTCTTCGCCGGTGACTGGGACACATTCGACGTGAGCGCGCCAACCAGGCTTACTGCGCGCAATCACGTCACGCAGATGGTTGGCGGCTGCGCGCTGCGCGAAGTGTATGAACAGGGCGATGGCCTGCATGGCGAAAGCTTCAGCACATACGACGTCGCGCGCCGCATGTGGCACCAGAGTTGGGTGACGAACGGCGGTGCACTTCTGTTGCTGGACGGAAAACTCGAGGGCGACCGAATGGTGCTGACCGCGACGGATCGTCAAGCCGACGGTTCGTCGTCCCTGCTTCGCGCAGCGTGGTGGCGCGATGGCGCAGCGGTGCGAGAGCGCGCCGAGCGTTCGCGTGACGGTGGCAAGACGTGGGCGCCAGTGTTTGACATTGTGTTCCGACGGCACCGCTAGTCGAGCGGCGCCGTCGCGGACGAGCAAGCGCGTGTCGGGATCTATTCTTGAACTCCGGTGGGGGGCTACGGGAGGCAAGGGTAGGTCCCGACATTCGTTTGGCCAGGCGAACGCGCAACGTTCCTATTTGCCGGGTCGCAGGCCGAGTGTCCTGATGTAGCGAATGAGCGACTCGACTTCCGTGTCGCTCAGCACGCCACGGAACGTTGGCATGCCGGGCTCGAATCCCTGCACAATCTCGCTTGCCGGGTCGAGAATGGCGCGACGCAAATAGGCATCGTCCGCCTTGCGAACAACGCCACTGCTCAGCGTGACGTTCGATCCATACAACCCCTTGAACGTTGGGCCAGTCTTACCCGCGGTCGTTCCGTCGATGGAATGACAGCCCACACACGCCTTCTGCTGGTA
>JBDTXZ010000259.1:0-5843 GCA_040005935.1 bacterium
CACCGTTCACCGTTCACCGTTCACCGTTCACCGTTCACCGTTCACCGTTCACCTAGCTGACACTTTCCGGGCAGGCAGCCCGTACACTCCGCATGCCCTTTTTCGATGCGGTCAGGCTGGCGCTCCAGACTATCTGGGTGCAGAAACTCAAGAGCTTCTTCACCCTGCTCGGCGTCATGATCGGCGTCACATTCCTGATCGCCGTCGTGTCGATCGTCGGCGGAATGAGCCGTTACATGACCGACCAGCTCGTCGGAAAGATCATGGCGATCAATTCATTCGAGCTGCGTTACCGCCCAAACATCAACATGGGCGATCACGAGGATGACTATTGGCGTGAGTTGCGGCGTCGTCCGCGCATCAGGGAGTCCGACGTCGAGCCTGTGGTCGCGGCGCTTCCACAAGGTGTGAAGTACGCGGTCCTCGGCAACGACAACTTGATGGCCGAGTCCAAGTACGTCGCCAAACCTCGCACCGTGCAGACCTATACGGTGAGCGAAGATTATTTCGACATCAAGAAGATGGCGCCCGTGACTGGCCGCCTCTTCTCGCCACAGGAGTACGACCGCGGGATGCCGGTGATCGTCATCGGCAAGGATGTCGCGGATTACTTCTTCCCCGCGCTCGATCCGCTCAACCGGCAGCTCACGATTCGCGGCATCCCGTATACCGTCGTCGGGTTGATGGAAACGCAGGGGAGCGCGTTCGGCATTTCGTTCGACAAGTTCATTATCGCGCCTCACAAGTCTGCGCTCAATCGGTACGTGAACGCACACGGCGTGATCGACGCGGTCATGATCCAGACGCCGAGTCGTGAAGGCATGCTCGAGACGATGGAGGCGGTGCGCCAGGTCATGCGCGCGCGTCACGCCCTGCGCCCGAACCAGAAGGACAATTTCGAGCTCGAAACGTCGGACTCTGCGCTCGAGTTCTGGAACAAGATCAAGGGCTATCTGGTCATGGCCGGCGTCGCCCTTCCTGCAATCGGTCTCGTCGTCGGTGCGATCGTCATCATGAACATCATGCTCGTGGCCGTGGCCGAGCGCACGCGCGAAATCGGTATTCGCAAGGCGCTGGGTGCGAAACGTCGCGACATCATGTCCCAATTCCTCGTCGAGAGCGCAACGCTGAGTACCGTCGGTGCAGCACTCGGTGTTGCAACGGGATTCGCGTTCGCGAAACTCATCGCGGCGCTGACGCCGCTTCCTGCCGCCGTCGAGCTCTGGTCGGTGGTGGTCGGCATTTCGATTGGCGCAGGCGTCGGCATCATCGCGGGGGTATACCCGGCGAGTCGCGCATCGCGGCTCGATCCCATTGCGGCCCTGCGGCAGGAGTAACTGATGTCCGTTCTATCGCAGCGATTGTTCGGCATGGGTGAGGGCGTCACCATTGCTCTCGATTCCATCAAGGCCAATAAGGTGCGTGCTGGCCTGACCATTCTGGGCATCGCCGTCGGTGTGTTCGTCGTCGTCGTGATTTCCGCGGCGATTCACGGCATCAACAACAGCGTCGCCAAGGACCTAGAGAAAACTGGGCCGACAACGTTCTTCGTCTCGCGCTTCCCAATTTCGTTCGAGGCGTGCGACGGTACGGATGAAACCTGCAAGTGGTTCCGCAATCCGCCGTTGACGCTATCCGATATGGACGCCATCAATCGGTTGCCCACGGTGCGAACGGCCGGTGCTCGCATCGACATGGGTATGTCGGTGGCATACAAGGACAAGCGCCCCACAGGCATCCAGATCCGCGGATTTACCGGCAACTGGCAGCAGATCGACGGCGGCGGCGACATTTACCCGGGGCGGAACTTCACCGCCGCAGAGGCGACGGCGGGCGATCGCGTTGCCGTGATCAACGACGTGCTGGCCACGCAGCTATTCGGTGACTCCGATCCGCTCGACAAGACATTCGAAATCGCGGGACAGCCATTCAAGGTGCTCGGCGTCTACCACTACGAGGCAAGCTTCCTGTCGGGGGGAAACAAGGGCAGGATCATTATCTCCATCGAGGCCGCCCGAAAGGCGCTGAAGGCGCGGATGCACGACGTCGGCATCGCGGTCATACCTGCCGCCGGCGTGCAGCGCGCGGAAGCGATCGACGATGTGATCGCGACGATGCGCGCGCGCCGCGGCCTGCGGCCGGGCAGCGAGAACAGCTTTGCCATCATCACACAGGACCAGCTGTTCGACATCTACAACAAGGTCTTCGGCGCCTTCTTCCTCGTGACGGTGGTGCTGTCCGCCGTGGGTCTGATCGTTGGTGGCGTTGGCGTCATCGCCATCATGATGATCTCGGTAACGGAGCGGACGCGCGAAATTGGTGTTCGCAAGGCACTGGGTGCAACGAAGGGCACGATTCTCTGGCAGTTTCTCGTTGAGGCCGTCACGCTCACAGGAATCGGGGCGATCATCGGCCTTCTACTCGGCATGGCCGTAGCGCTTCTCATCAAGACTACGACACCGATTGCCGCGAGTGTCCCGCCGTTGGCTGTCGTCGCTGCGCTGCTGACGAGCGCATTTACCGGCGTCCTGTTCGGGATGCTGCCCGCGGCGCGAGCCGCGAGACTGGATCCTGTTACGGCTCTACGCTACGAATAGCGCGAGCGCGAGCGGGTCAGCCGCTTCGCTGGCGCACGACGCCGAAATAGAAGGACTGTGGTGCTGCGGCACGACCGGACGCATCGTACCCTTTCACGATCGCGCGATACAACCCACCCGGAATGGGATTTCCTGTTTCGCTGAGGACATCCCAACGCACCGTGCCGCCCGCTCCGCTCGGCAGCGATCGGAGTGGAGTGCCGTCTGCGGTGAGGACCTGCACGAATCCTCGCGCTGGAACGCCGAGGAACAGCACTGCGGGGGTTCCCGACGCGTCGACTGCGACATGCGGAGCGCGAGAATCCTGAGCGCGCACCGGGAGCACCGCCAAGCTCTTCACGCTGGTCACCACCTTCCCTGTTGTGCCAATGCGAATGAGCGGGGAAAGGCCCTGAGCGAGTAACGGATCGAGCTCGACGGCCTTTTTAAACGCACTGGACGACTCGCTGGTGCGGCCCTCCTCGGCGAAAATGGCTCCCAAGTCGAACCAGGCAACGGCGAGGCTTGGCTGCTCGTCGAGCGCTCGCCGATACGCTGTCTTTGCTTCGTCCCGACGGCCCTGCTCCTCCAGGAAGCCGGCATACTCAGCGCGGATCCACGCTAAGGCAGGCTGCATTGCGAGTGCGCGCTCGTATAGTCGATTGATTTCCGCCGGCGCGCGCGCCGTTCGGCTGTACGCCTGCGCGAGCGCTCGAAGGACCTCTGGTCGGTTGGAGTCTGCGCGAACGGACTGCTCGAGCGCGCGAATGGACTCTTCCGTCAGGCCGAGTTGCTGATTCGCGACACCGAGAAGAAAATGCGCATTCGCGCGCGATGTCTGCCCGCCGAGTGCTGAATCCAGGGCGGCCACACCGTCTCCGAGGACCTGATGATTCCCCGCGAGCGTTGCATAAACGATTTCGCCCATTCCCTGATAAACCTTCGCATCCGGACCTCTTTTGTCGCGCTCGAAGTACGGTTCGATCGGGCCGTCAGCGTACGGCGTGGGAGCGGCCCGCGCCGCACCAGCTTCCGGAATGCGTATCCAGTGCTCTGTGAACGAACCATGTACCGCGCGCTCCTGCTCCCTGGGCATATGACAACTCACACAATCGGCGGCTGGCGCGTGCGCGGCGACAGCAGGCGATCGGGTCAGGCGCTGCGCGAGGGCGGCCGTCGTATGACAGGAGAGGCACGGCTGGTTTCGAGTGCGAGCATCCGGTGGTGGCGCATGCGGATTATGGCACGTCGCGCACTCGAGCGGCCGAGCACTGGTGCGCGTGGCGATGAAGCACTTGCTCTGTTTCAGGCGGTCTGCATGCGACACGATGTCGATGCTGCCGGACACCCTGAAGAACGCATACTGATCGCGCAGAAGCTGCGATGGCAGAAAGCTGAACGCGTCCTTGCCTTCACGAAGTACTGCGACTGACGTATGCACGTGGCACTGCTCGCACACATCTACCCGCCGTTGTAGGGACAAGCGGGCCGGATTGACGATGGTCCGGTCGACGCCACTGTCGGGCCTGATGGCCGCCGTTCGTTCCGCAACATGCAAGGCGCCAGGCCCGTGACATCGCTCGCACCCGATGCCTGGAGGTAGGTCGGCGTACTTCCCTTCCAGATGAGGAAGAGCGCGCGGATAGCTGGAATGACAGGCAATACACCGGTCCGGCATCAGGCGATCAAAGCGACCGTTGTTCTTCTCATATCCTGGGCTGAAGTCCCAGCCGCGCTCGCGATACCAGGTGAGTGGAAGTTGGAAGAGTCGGCCGTTTTCCTCGGTGAAGTAGCTCTGGCCCACCGCTCCGCTGCCCATGACATAGTCCATCCGACGTCGCAGCTGATGGACGGCTTTTCCTCCCGCGGCGCCCATG
The DNA here is from genome assembly GCA_040005935.1 of bacterium. Classification (GTDB taxonomy): domain Bacteria; phylum Gemmatimonadota; class Gemmatimonadetes; order Gemmatimonadales; family Gemmatimonadaceae; genus AG11. The sequence continues at coordinate 4,454 of JBDTXZ010000259.1, forward strand.
GACTCCACCTGATACAGCTGGTGGCCGACTTCAACCACCGTGTAGGAATATCCAGACGGCGCGTTGTAGAGCGGCTTTTCGAGTACCGTCTCGATGCGAGCGCTGGGCGTCCAACGGTGAAACGATTGCGCCATGGCGTGCGGCGAGTACGCGGCAGCCTCCTGCGCATGGCACTTCGCACAGGCACCGTCGCCCACGTAGGCAGTGGCGGCTGCAACGTTTCGATATTGCGGTGCGGGTTCGTCCGATGCCTCGCTCGCGACGCCGGATAGCGACGGTCGCTCGCACGCGCACAGTGAGATCGCCGCCAGCAGAAGGGCGCAGCGACGAAACGACCGGAAGTCGGCCGTGCGCCAAGACGGGGTGACTCGGAGACGAGAATCACGCATTGCGACGCGGGCAATTTGAAGGACTGCTGCGGAGACGCAATGGTACCTCCGCGTCCTGACACTTTCCAGCCGACACCGACGTAGGTGGCCACACACCTTTCCTGGGCGGCGTTCACGCATGCCATTTTACGAAGCCGTCATACTTGCCCTCCAGCAGATTCGCGTGCAGAAGCTGAAGAGCTTCTTCACGCTTCTCGGCGTGATGATCGGCGTCATGTTCCTCATCGCCGTCGTGTCGATCGTCACGGGAATGAGCAAGTACGTGGAGGAGGATTTCGCGGGGCGAATGCTCGGCGCAAACACCTTCACGTTGCGGCGATATCCGTGGTTCGGGAACAACACGACGGAAGAAGAATGGCTCGAGTGGCAGCGGCGGCCGAGGGTGTACCACCGCGACATTGATCTCGTGCGCAATGCGTTGCCGACCGGAACACACTACGCGGTCGAGAGCCAGGAAACGCTTTGGGCCACCAGCGTCTATTCGCGCCCTCGCCAGGTCGAAGCGCACGCGGTGGAGGGCGACTATTTCACGATCAAGAAATACGATCTCTCCAGCGGCCGAATCTTCACGCAACAGGAAGCGGAACTTGGCAACCCGGTCATCGTCATTGGCGACGAGGTTGCGTCATTCTTCTTCCCCGGACTCAATCCAGTTGGCCGCGACCTACGACTCGGCGGCATTCCGTATCAGGTCATCGGCGTCATCGAGCATCAGGGCAGCCTGTTCGGGCAGTCGCTGGACAAGACGGCATTCGCGCCCTTCAACTCACCCCTGCACCGCCTCACCAATCCACGCGGCGACATCGACGGGCTGATGGTCCAGGCGCCGAACGATCTCATGATGCGCGACGCGATGGAGACCGTGCGCGAAGTTCTGCGCGGCCATCGCGGCCTTCGCCCCGCTGCCAAGGACAATTTCGTGATGGAGACGTCCGAGTCGGCGCTACAATCGTTCAAGCAGATCGAGAGTGTGATGACGATTGCTGGTACGGCGCTTCCCG
>JBDTXZ010000260.1:0-5842 GCA_040005935.1 bacterium
ATTGGAACGCAGTGAATTGGACGACGCCGTGGCTCACCGCTTATGCCGCCGAGTTTCTCGTGCGGGCGCAGCGCGCGGGCGTGAACGTGCCGTCGAGCGTCGTGAGCCGCGCGACGGCTTATCTCGCGGGGACGAAGACATCATTCCGCCGAATCATGACGGACCCGGAAGTTGCCTGGGCCGATTCACTTCACTGGCCGCACGAAGCGCTGTCGGCCGCGTCCGCACTGCGACGGTTCGGCGCGCCGGACACAGTTCTGGAGCGGCGCGTGTGGGAGCTCCGGGGAAAGCTGCGCTTTCAGGACCGGCTCTCGCTCGCGATTATGCTGTCCGACGCGGGAGATGCTGTCCGCGCCCGTGAGATGCTTCACGCCGCGTGGCAGAGTGCGCATCTCGACGGGCGTCGCGTCACGCTCGACGATTCCGCCAATAGTGGGTACTGGCTGTTCCGCTCCGTGGCGCGCCCCATGGCGCTGTTGCTCTCGGCAACCGTTCGCGTGGAGCCCACCCACACGCAACTCGGTGCGCTGTTCGAATCCGTGGTGCAGGCAGGCCGCAGCGAGACGTCCCGCTGGTGGAACACGCTTGACCAGGCCGCGGTGGCAGAAGCACTCACCACGGCTTCCACCTCGATGCGTCTTGCCGAGGAGCGCACGATCAGCGTGTCGGGCGCGCGAGGCGCCGTCGGCAGCGTGACAATCGCGAAGGGCAGCGCGGACTCTCTCACGCCGCGGCTGTCGTCGCTTATGGTGTCCCATGGCGGCGAGTCACGCGTGCAGGCGACGCTCGCGTCGAACACTTCGGCGCCGACGTACTATGCGATGACCCTGTTCGAGGTCCCCGACGCGCGGCCTGTGCGCGCGGACGACGAAGGGATCAGCGTGGAGCGCTGGTACGAGAGCTACACCGGGGGAAAGCCGATTACGCAGGTGCAGGAAGGCGAACTGGTGCGCGTGCGTCTCCGCATCTCCACAAAGCGCGATCGCGAGTTCGTCGTGATCGATGACGCGCTCCCCGCCGGGCTCGAGGCCGTGGACCTTTCGCTGCGCACGTCGGGCTCGCTGCCGCCGTTCGCGGGCGCGCCGAAGCTCGTCGGCGATATGGGCGAAGGGCCGCCGGGCCAGCGCTGGCTTTACGGCGCATGGGATGGCGGCTGGTGGACACCGTGGGAGCACAAGGAGATCCGCGATGACCGCGTGCTGTACTTCGCGCGCACACTATGGAAGGGGAGCTACCAGGCGTCGTACGTCGCGCGGGCAACTACGGTGGGTACTTTCGTGCGCCCGCCCGCGCGGGCCGAGGAGATGTACAACCCCGCCGTGCGCGGCCGCAGCGACGGCGGCGTCTTCACCGTCACGCGCGCGCCGAGGTAGCGCGCGCTACAGATCCGCACAGCTCTTCACGATGGCGTGGCAGTGCTTGCACAGCAGTTTGCAGTTCCGCCACCAGAGGTTCGTGGATCCACACCAGTCACAGACCTCGTGGGGCGGTGGCTCGGGAGGCTTTGGCTGGGCCATGGCAGAGTATAGCGCTAAACGCTGAGTCGATGCTACACGATCTCGCTCGGCCGCGCTAAGGAGCGTCCACGTGGTGCAGCACGTGGACGTCGGCGACAACACTGCTTGCGTGAACGAGATCCGTCCTCCACTGAAGGGTGCGGATGACCCCAACGACGATGTCCTGAGAGCACATGACAGAGTCTCGCTCGGCCCGCGCGCCCAGCGTCGTGTCCCGATGCGCGCTGCACGTGAACCCGCGTCGCTCCGCGGTGGCGCGGGCCACTCCGAATCGGCGTGCCTGGTGGCGCGAGGGCCAGGAGCGAGTCGCGCATCGTCGCCTGATTAGTTCCCCAGTTGCCCGCCCAGGCAGGTGATCACCGTCGGGGAGGCGGAGACGCCCGCGGAAACTGCGCCGTGCCGATGCGCACCACCGTGTTCCGCCCCCGCCGCCCATTCTCCACCTTCGCCGCCGTCTGCGCCTCTTCCGCCCAGATGCCGTACACCTTGCCGTCGAGCGCGGAGAGCCCGCTGTAATCGCCGAGGAACTGCGATTCGCGCGGATCGAAGGAGGTGTCGGTCCAGGCGTAGTTGGTAAAGGTCCGCCCACCGTTGGTCGATCGCGCGAGCACGACGATCGGCCGCGCGTTGAGCGAGTCACCCCGCCGGTCATAGAAGACGACGTACACCGAGCCGTCCGACGGATCGACGGCGGCCCACTGCATGAACTGGTCTTTGCCATTGTGCTGCGGGTCGTCGTTCACGCGCGTCGGCTTCGACCACCTCTTGCCGCGGTCGGCGCTCCACGCGACGAAGATGTCGATGTCGCCGTTGCGGTAGTCGCCCCACGACACGTACAGCCGGTGGCTCTTCGGCTCGATCGCGATGTTCGGGAAGCCGTTGCCGCGCGAGAAGTTCGCGATGTTGAAGTAGGGTGGCGCGGTCTCGATCACACGCCTCGACCTCGTGAAGGTCTTGCCGCCATCGCGCGAGGTGGTAAACACGATGCCCTTGCCGTCATGCCAGGTGGCGTAGAGCGTGCCGTCGTCGGCGATGGCCGAGCGGAATCCCACGAGGCCGCCGGTGTCGTCGCGCGGAAGGCCGGGGTTTGTGCTCACTTCCTTCGGTGCGCTCCAGGTCACTCCTTCGTCGGTGGACCGCGAGAAGAGCATCACGGTGCGATCCGGCAGGAACTGGATCCAGCCGATGTAGAGGTTCCCCTTGTACGGGCTGTGCTCGCGGGTGTCCGCCGTGATCGACGGCATGTCCTCCCATGGGAGGTTGGGCTTCGTCTCCGAATGCTCGACGACGACGTGGTGATCCTTCTCCCACGACCTGCCGCTGTCGAACGAGCGACGGACAAAGATTCCGCCGCGCGAGCCGCCGAGCCCCCAATAGGAGGTGACGCCCGAGCGGTCGAAGGCGATGTAGCAGAGGAAGACGTGCCCGTGATGATCGATTGCCACACTGACGTCGCCTGCCACGCGATAATGGGGCGGGGCGGTACCCTCGGCGTTCGTCCACGTGGCGCCGGCGTCGGATGTCCATGCGGCCATCGCCTGGTTCTGATACACGCCGACAGCGTGACGCGGGTCGCGAGGGTCGATGGTGATGCCCGGCTCGCTGAAGGAGCCCGGCGTTGTGATCGTTGTGACGTTGGCGCCGGGCGGCCGCGGGAGTGGCTCGCGGACGAACGTCTGGCTTCCCAATCTCGACGAGGAGACGACCAGCACCAGTCCGATCGCCATTGCGAATGTCGAGCGCATGCGTGTCGCCTCTCCGGGTGGTTGCGGCCCAATTATCCCTGGCGTATCTCCCCTCGGCAAGGCTGTTCCCCTCGCGAGGACACGAATGGATCCGAAGGTCGCACTGCTCGGCGCGCTTGCCGCAGTCACGCTCTACTTCGTCGTCATGCTCTGGGCGGCGATCGCGCGTAAGCGTGCGGCGGGGGAAAACGTGCACCCCACGCCGCCGCTGCTGGCCACTGGCTTCGTGACGAATTTCTTCGATACGCTCGGCATCGGTTCGATGGCCACCACCACGGCGATCGTGCGCCATTTCAAGCTGCTGCGCGACGAGTTGAACCCCGGAACGCAGAACGTGGGTCACGCGCTCCCCACGATAGCGCAGGCCTTTATTTACACGCGGCTCGTGCCGGTGGATGCAACGACGCTCGTGCTCATGATCGGTGCAGCGGTGGCCGGATCGTACTTCGGCGCGGGGGTGGTATGCCGGTGGTCGCGACGCACGATCCAGCTGGGCATGGGCAGCGCGCTGCTCGCGGCGGCGACGCTGATGCTGTTGTCACAACTCGCGCTCCTGCCCGGCGGCGGCGATTTGCTGAAGATCGAAGGCGCGCGGCTCGCCATCGGCCTCGTTGGGAACTTTGTGCTAGGCGCGCTCATGACCGTTGGCGTGGGACTCTACGCGCCGTGCTTGATCCTGGTGAGCATGCTCGGCATGAACCCCACCGCCGCATTCCCGATCATGATGGGTTCATGCGCGTTCCTCATGCCGGTGGCGAGCACGCGCTTCGTGAAGGCGGAACGCTACGATCCCCGGGCGGCGCTCGGCTTCCTTTTCGGGGGCATTCCCGCGGTGCTCATCGCCGCATTCATCGTGAAGTCCCTGCCACTCGGCGTCGTGCGATGGCTCGTGATCGTGGTCGTGGTGTTCACGGCGGTGACGATGCTGCGATCCGTACTGCGCGATGCCGGACTACCAATCACCGACGGGGCAGCTGCCTGATGCGAGTCTCGAACATGGTCCACGCCGTGGATGCGCATGCCTGCGGAGAACCAGGCCGCGTGATCGTCGGCGGTGTGCTCGACGTGCCGGGCCTCACGATGTACGACAAGATGTGCCACCTGCGCGACCACGCCGATGGTTTACGGCTCCGCATGCTGCGCGAACCGCGCGGGTATCCCGCGGCGAACTGCAACTTGATCCTGCCGTCGTCCAACCCAGAGGCCGATGCGGGGTACGTGATCATGGAGCAGGTGGAGTATCCCGGCATGTCGGGGACGAACACCATCTGCGTGACGACGGTGCTGCTCGAGACCGGCATGCTGCCGATGACTGAGCCCGTCACTGAACTCACGCTCGAGTCGCCGGCGGGGCTCATCCGCGTGCGCGCGGACTGCGTCAACGGCAAGGTGCGACGCGTGACGTTCAGAAACGTGCCCGCGTTCGCAGCGTATCTCGATACGCCGATCGAGGTGCCGCATCTCGGCACCGTGGTAGTGGACGTCGCGTACGGCGGAATGTTCTACGTGATCGCGGACGCCGCGCAGTTCGGCCTTCGTCTCACGCCTGACGAGGGCGGCGAGATCGTGCGGATCGGCGAGATGATCAAGGCGGCGGCGAAGGAGCAATGTCCCGTCGTGCATCCGGAGCAGCCAGGCTTCGACGGCGTGACCATCGCACAGCTCTCGGGTCCTCCGCTGCGCGATGATGCTGACTGGCAGAACTGCGTCGTCGTCTCCACCGGTGAGCTCGACTGGAACAAGCCATCCACGTGGACCGGCGCGATCGACCGTTCGCCGTGCGGCACTGGAACCTGCGCGAAGATGGCGACGCTATACGCCAAGGGGAAACTCGGGCTGAATCAGGACTTCAGGCATGCCGGCGTGCTCGGCACCGTGTTCACCGGTCGGTTGATCGAGGAAACGTTAGTGGGCAAGTACCGCGCGGTGGTGCCAACCCTTGGTGGACAGGCGTGGATCACCGGCATGGCCACATACGTTGTCGACCCAGAGGATCCCTTTCCCGATGGATTCACGGTGGGCGATATCTGGTGAGCGCCGCGCACGCCTCGTCTGGGGAGCGGGCGCATGCGAATGCGGTGCCCGTGTTCATTTCCTCGCGGCCTCACGGCCACTCGACGACGATGAGCGACACAGCCTGGCGTGGAAGTGCGAAGCTCAACGCTGCTGCGCCATTCGCCACGTGAATCGCAGCCGGCGCGTCGAGACGCCCTAACTGCCCCGCAGCCTCGAGCTGATTGTACTGAGCCCGCGTTGGCGCAATCGGCGAACCCATTCGCTTCCACTCAGCATACGCGTTGCTATGCGTCTCGTCGATGCGGTAATGCGTCACGCGCGCCTCGCCCGCGAATGGAATACCATCCAGCGTTAACTGGACATTCGCATCTGGTCCGGCGACATCATCGTCGTGATAGTGCCACACGAGTATCGCCAGCTTGCCCGGCGCCAGGCTCGCGACTGCCGAGACGTCCGCCGCGCCACGCACACCGTCGCGCATGATGGCCTCGACGCCGAGGTCCCCGGAACTTTCGACAGGAACGCGTTGGCCGGTTTGCTTGGCCATCATCCGGAAGACATTCA
>JBDTXZ010000261.1:0-5826 GCA_040005935.1 bacterium
CTCGCCTCGAGTCCAACCACGACCCCTCCCGATGCCTCGCCCGAAGTCAGTCCCTGATCCTTACCTCCTCGGCAAGGTCAGTGCGCTCTACTACCTGCGGCATCACACGCAGCAGGAAATCGCGAAACGCCTGCGAGTGTCGCGTCCGACCGTCTCACGCCTGTTGCGCGAGGCACGCGAGCTCGGATACGTCCAGATTACCGTCGCGTCTCCGCGCGGACTGCACCTCGATCTCGAGACGCAGCTCGAGGATATCTTTGGGCTCGAGACCGTGCATGTCGTTGAGGGGGGCGCCAGCCAGAGCCCCGATTTGCTGAAGCGTCAACTCGGCGCAACGGCGGCGCACTACCTCGCGCGCACCGTGCGCGCCGGCGAAACGATCGGCATTGCTTGGGGCACGACGTTGAGCGCCATGGTCGGTGCGATGGTCCCCATGCCCACGCCCGGCACGCGCGTGGTGCAAGTGCTGGGAGGGCTTGGCCCGCCCGACGCGCCGGAATACGGGGGGGAACTCGTGCGCCGACTCGCACAACTGCTCGATGCGCAGGCAGTTCTGCTCCCCGCACCAGGCGTGGTGGCCACAACCGCCGTCCGTGATGTATTGGGCAAGGATCCGCACGTGCGCGCCGCGCTCACCGAACTCGACTCGCTCGATACGGTGTTCGTCGGACTAGGGTCCTTGGCGTCGAACGCGGTGCTGAATGACGGGCACACGCTCTCGAAGCCAGCCTTGCGAGAGTTGCGCACGCGTCGCGCGGTCGGCGACATCGCGCTGCGATTTTTCGATGCACATGGGGAGCCCGTACGCACGTCGCTCGACGACAGAATTCTCGGTATCACCACCGAACAACTGCGAGCGGTTGAGCATGTCGTAGCTGTTGCCGGCGGCCCGGACAAGGTTCTCGCAATTGCCGCAGCGTTGGAAGCCAAGATCGTCGATGTGCTGATTACGGATCGTGTGACAGCGAACGCGCTGGTCGACGGCGCAAAGAAGTAAGAGGTGGCGTGGCGATCTATCGGCGGACGGTAGCCAAGGCCTTCCATCAACAAAGTCACCGCATCACGGGTGGGTAACGAAGGCTACCGTCAACAGATTCACCGCAGAGGACGCAGAGGGGCAGCGGTTCGCAGAGACCAACGGCTGTCATCCTGAGCGAGCGTAGCGAGTCGGAGGATCTGCACCTTCGGTTTCCTCCGCGTTCTCTGCTCCTCTGCGTACCTCTGCGGTTTATAACGATCATGATCTCAGTACGCGCAGAGAGCTGGTCTTCCACGCGATAACCTGTCTTACGTATCCACCTGACTGTAGTGAATCGCCGCCACTTCCTCCTCTCCGCGTCACAGGGTCTTGCCGCCGGCACAATCGGCGCACGACTGCTTGCGCAGCACGCGACTGCGGTCGTGGATCGACGCGCTCGTCTCGCGCGGCATTCGCCCCTCGTCCGCTCGTTCGACTCCTTCTCGGCACTGAGCGTTGGTAACGGCGGCTTTGCCTTCACCTGCGACGCCACAGGACTGCAGACCTTCCCCGAATCGTACAGCGAGCTTCCGCTCGCTACTCAGGCAGAGTGGGGATGGCATTCGTTTCCCAATCCCAACGGATACACGCTCGACGACGCGCTGGCACTCTACGACTCGCACGGGAGGAAGGTCTCGTATGCGAGCGCGCAGAACACCCCGGCTGGTGCCTGGCTTCGCGAGAATCCGCACCGGCTCTCGCTTGCCCGTGTAGGGTTTGTACTCAAGAAACGCGATGGCTCGGCAGTCAGGGTAGCTGATGTCACCGACGTTCAGCAGACGCTCGATCTCTGGTCGGGGACAATTGACAGCCGCTTCACCTTCGATGGCCGGCAGGTGCGCGTACTCACATGCGCGCATCCCGCACGTGACCTCATCGCCGTGCGGGTTGAAAGTATGGCGCTCGACCCGTCATGGCTCGCAATCCGCGTTGCGTTTCCGTATGGCGGCGCCGTCCACACAGGCGATCCGGCAGATTGGTCGCACGACGACAAACATCACACCGAGTTGATCGAGCAGGATCGCACATCAGCAACATGGCAGCGCACGCTCGACGCGAACGGCTATTGGGCGCGCGCCGCGTGGACAGCCGGCGGACAATTCAGTCGGACCGCCTCGCACGAGTTTCGCCTTGAGCCGGCCGCGGCCAGTGCAGTCCTCGAGTTCACACTTGCCTTCTCCGCAGAACGCGATCGCGCGGCGGTGCCCAACGCGCGCACGACGAGGTCCGCGTCTGCCGATCATTGGCAACGATTCTGGAGCGACGGTGGGACGCTCGATCTGTCCAGCAGTACGGACTCACGCGCGCACGAGCTCGAACGAAGGATTGTCCTATCGGAGTATCTCACCGCAATTCAATGCGCGGGCACGATGCCGCCACAGGAAACGGGAGAGACGTTCAACAGCTGGTTCGGCAAGGCGCACCTCGAAATGCACTGGTGGCATGCGGCGCACTTCGCGCTCTGGAACAGGAGCGCGCTGCTTGAACGCAGCCTTCCCTGGTATCAGAAGATTCTTCCCGAAGCACGCGCCATTGCGCAGCGTCAATCGTATCTCGGTGCGCGCTGGCCGAAGATGGTGGGGCCAGACGGACGCGATAGTCCATCGGGTGTCGGTGTGTTTCTCATCTGGCAGCAGCCGCACCCCATCTATCTCGCCGAGCTCGTGTACCGCGCGCATCCCGATCATCGCGTGCTCGCACGGTATCGAGACATCGTGTTCGCGTCGGCGGAGTTCATGGCATCGTACGCGGTGTGGGATGATGCTACCAAGCGGTATGTCCTTGGACCACCGTTGATTCCCGCGCAGGAAAGTCACCCGCCGGCCACGACGTTCAATTCAACGTTCGAGCTAGCGTACTGGGAATTCGGTCTCGAGACAGCGCAGCGCTGGCGGCAACGACTCGGTCTGGCGCGCGAGCCCGGGTGGGATCGCGTCATCCAGGGGCTCTCGCCGCTGCCGATGCGCGATGGCCTGTACGTGAATGCGGAATCGGCGCCGGAGACGTTCACCGACAAACAGCAGCGTCGTGATCATCCGACGCTGTTGGGTGCCTATGGATTCGTCGCGTCGAATCGCGTCGACAAGGACGCCATGCGGCGCACACTGCGCCGCGTGCTCGACGGCTGGCAGTGGGATGACACGTGGGGGTGGGACTATCCACTCGTCGCGATGACAGCTGCTCGCCTAGGCGAGCCTGAATTGGCCGTGGATGTCCTGCTCATGGATACGCCGAAGAATCGCTATCATCTGAACGGCCACAATTATCAGCGCCCCGGGCTCACCATTTATCTGCCTGGCAACGGCGCGCTGTTGAGCGCGACAGCGATGATGGCCGCCGGTTGGGACGGGGGACATGCTGCGCACGCACCAGGATTCCCGCGCGCTGGATGGACCGTGCGTGCCGAAGGTTTGCGAGGACTGCCTTAACAAGAGAGCGTGTATCATGACGGACGATATTGGTCGTCGCGAATTCCTCAAGCGTGGCACGGTGGCCGGCGTCATCGCGACGACCGGTCTACCCATCGCCGATTCATTCGCGACACCGAGAGCTGCAGCTGCTGCCGCGAGCCCAACGGCCGCGCCAGTCGGCGCGGCGGAGCGCGCATTGGCCACGCGGCATCTCGACAGCAAGGACTTCTGCCTTTCCGAGTACGATGCGCTCCGGCCTGCACTTTCATTCTCGGCGACGGATCCTGCGTCAGCGCGAGCGTGGCAGCAGCGCGCGCGTGCAAAGCTCATCGACCGGCTTGGCGGATTCCCCGCCACACGTGCGCCATTGAACGCCGAGGTGCTCGAATCCGTCGACGTCGGGACGTACACGCGTGAGAAGATTGTATTCGACACGCGGAGCAACTTGAGCGCGATTGGCTACTTGCTGGTCCCCAAAGGTGGCACGCGGCCATTGCCAGCCGTTGTCTGCTTCTCTGGGCACGGCCGGGGTCTGCCGGACATCCTCGGTTTGGCGGATGACGGGAGTGTTCGCGCCGAGCGTGGTGCGTCGTACGCGAAGGAGTATGCGCTACAGTGCGTCGAGCATGGATACGTCACGTTCGCGGTGGAGCAGCTCGCACTCGGCACGCGACGCGATGAGGCGGCGCGAAAGGCGGGTCCGGCGGAGAATTCCTGTCGGCCGGCTGCCTGTGCCGCGTTGCTGCTTGGTCAATCGATGGCTGCGTGGCGCGTATGGGATGCGATGCGCGCGATCGACTATCTGGCCACTCGGCCGGAAGTGGACTCGAATCGCGTTGCGACGCTCGGCGCCTCAGGTGGCGGTACGACGTCGCTGCTGGCGGGCGCAGTCGACCAGCGGGTGAAGGTCACTGTGGTGAGCGCGTACTTCAATACGTTCCGGGACAGCATCGTCAGCATTTCGCATTGTCCGGACAACTATGTGCCTGGTCTGCTGGCCGATATGGAGATGTATGATGTTTCGGGCTTGGTGGCTCCACGCCGATTGTTTGTGGAGTCGGGCCGCAATGACAATATCTTTCCAATTGCGGGGAGTCAGCGTGCGGCGGAAAAGGCGCGGGCGATCTATGCAGCGTTCGGTGTATCGGACCGAATCGGGTACCAAATCCATGAAGGCGGGCACGAATTCCATGGAGTGGGCGCGTTCGACTTTTTGGGTCGATGGCTCTAAAATGGACGCAGAAGTGACGAAAGCGGACAGGGTGGGGGTCACTCTCTTCGAGCTTGACAGGCTTAAACGTTACAGCTACTCTGTCCGCCCAATGATGTTTGCCGTACGCGCCGCCCGCAACAGGCTTCCCGCTGGATTGCACGGGACGCTTGCGCCAATCGCCATTGAGACATACGATGGGCGACGAAGAATTGTTGACCCTCGATCGTTGTTGAACATCTGTCCGCGATTGACACTCGGTTCAATAATTCGCACTTCGTAGTTTCAAGAAAGCGCGACAACGGCTCCCCCACCGATCACGCGCGCGCGTCGCGGTTCGTCACTAGCTGAACCTGACCGCCGCGATTACTCCGCACCACGCCAAAGCTCGACGACGTAGTTGAACATGTTCGCGGTTGAAGTTGCCCCTAATTGTTCCGCGACCGAACAAACATAAAGTTGGAACCCGGACCGGCGATGCACGCTGCCCGGTCGCTGTTGTTCGAAAAAGGCTCTTCGTCCCTCGTCTGTCGTATTCAGTCGGCCTCTCCTCGGAGCATCGCCCATCATGAAGCGTCGGTTCATCACCGCCAGTCTGCTCTCGGCTTGCGCGCTCCTCCTCTCCGCCTCGAGTGCACATGCACAAGCCGGAACGGGGCGGATCACCGGAGTCATTACCGGTGTCGAAAGCAACCTCCCCATTCAGGGCGTCCGCGTCACACTCAGCGGCGCGCAGCAAACGGTCACGACCAATCCACAGGGTCGATACACGATCTCGGGCGTCGTCCCAGGCCTCCATCGCATCCGCACTTCGGCCATCGGCTACGCACCCGTCATCATCGACAGCATTCCGGTGCGCGCCGGTGAAACTGCCAACGCGGACATCGTGCTCAAGCACCAGACGGTGCAACTCGAGCAGATCGTCGTTACCGGCTACGGATCGCTCGCCAAGCGCGATGTGACCGGCGCAATCGGCCAGGTCGCCGCGACCGAGATCAAGCAGGAGCCCGTCACCAACGCGATCGACGCGATCAAGGGCCGCATTCCTGGCGTCGATATCGTTAACACCGGGAACAAACCCGGTGACGGCGTTCGGGTCCGCGTCCGCGGCCAGCGGTCGCTCAAGGCCTCCAACGATCCGCTCTACGTGCTCGACGGCATCCCGATGGCCGGCGGCATCGGCGACC
>JBDTXZ010000262.1:0-5825 GCA_040005935.1 bacterium
GATCGGCCCATTAACGTCTTCCAGATCAAGGCGAGCTACTGGTTGGGGATGTAAGCGCGGCTGGCGGGCGTGATGAGTGAGGATGTGGGGACACAGGACACCGTTCCTCGTGACCCATGTCCTCACTTACTTACATCCGTCATCTTTGAGCCATGCCTGTGCTTCGGACCGCTCGCCTCACACTCGATCGCATCACTGCGGACGACGCAGAATTCATCCTCGCGCTGCTCACAGAACCGTCATTTCTCCGGTACATCGGCGATCGAGGGGTCCAGTCCGTCGACGACGCGCGCCGCTACATCGACGAAGGACCCGTCGCGAGCTACGCGGCCAACGGCTTCGGTCTCTACCTCGTGCGTCTCGCGGAGAGCGGTACGCCGATTGGCATGTGCGGCCTCCTGAAGCGAGCGACGCTTCAAGACGTCGACGTTGGCTTCGCGCTGCGACCGGCGTATTGGGGGAACGGCTACGCGCGCGAATCAGCGCTCGCGGTGATGCAGCATGCGCGCGACGATTTCGGTTTGACCCGCCTCGCCGCCATTGTGTCGCCAGACAACCAATCGTCGATATCACTCCTCGAAGCGCTCGGACTGCGCTTCGAGGAGACTCGCCAGCTCACCATCGATACCGAAGCCGTTCAGGTGTTTGGTCGCGAGCTCTAACGTGATTCCGTTCACGCAGGTTCAGCGCGCCGGCTGGATCGGATCGCTCCTGCTGACGCTGGCGCGCCTCGCCCTCGCACCCGCGTTCATCGCCTGCGCCGTGCTTGGCGCGCAAGGCTGGATACTGGCGCTGATGCTCATCGCGGGCTTCGTGTCCGATGTCCTCGACGGCGTCGTCGCGCGGCGATACAACGCGATCACACCGTTTTTGCGCCGGCTGGACAGCAGCGTCGACACAACGTTCTATCTCGCCGTCGCCTATTCCGCGTGGCGGCTATACCCGCGGCCGCTTCGTGAGCTCGCTTGGCCCATCGCCATCGTGATCGCAGGGGAAGCGGCAAACTACGTCGCGGCACTCATCAAATTCCGGCGCGAGCCCAGTTATCATGCATGGAGTGCGAAGCTGTGGGGGCTGTTGCTGTTTGTCGCCTTGGCGACGCTGTTTGGCTTTGGCGGTGTAGCACTGCTTCGCGTCGCACTGTTGGCGGGCGTTGTCGCGCAATTCGAATCGTTGGCCATCACGATCGTCTTGCCGGCGTGGCAGCATGATGTCCCGAGCATCTGGCACGCGCGGCAGCTGCGGCTCGCCAGGGATCGACCTAATTCGGCAGGAGGCGTCTGATGTTCGGACTAAGCCGCTGGCGCTCGCGGCACCTACTCACCGCGTGGACGGTGTATTGGATCGCGCTCATCGGTGTCACGCTCGGATCGGCCATTCGCGGTATTCTCAGGGTGCTTCCTGATGGCGCCAAAGGCAGCGTCGCTGCCGGTTTCGGCAACGACGGCGCTCAGCTCACCGTAACGAGCGCCGGACGTTCGGTGTGGGACGGCTCGGCCTCGTTGACAGCAGTCGCCCTTTGGGTCGCCGGGCCGCCGCTGCTCACGTGGCTCGCATGGTTGCTGACGCGCCCCGCGCGCCCGACTGTGGTCAGCGGGCCGAACGTGGACTCGCACGACACGCGTGCACTGCGCGAATCGCCCATGCCCTCGTTTGACCTGAGCCGAACTCCCGAGCACGAGGCACGCGATCGTTGATGGTCGCATGACTATCGTCATCGCGGGCGGAACGGGGCAAGTGGGAACACTTCTGGCGCGCGCCTTCACGAGTGCAGGACGCGACGTCGTTGTCCTCAGTCGCACACGCAGCGACCAACGACATCCGTGGCGCGTCGTTCCGTGGGACGCGCGAACGTTCGGCACGTGGACTGACGTGATCGACGGCTCGGACGCAGTCATCAATCTCGCCGGCCGCAGCGTAAACTGCAGATACACTCCGGAAAATCGCCGCCTCATCCTGGACTCGCGCGTCGATTCCACACGGGTAATCGGCGACGCCATCGCCCGCTCGACGCGCCCTCCGCGCACGTGGCTGCAAATGAGCACCGCGACGATTTATGCGCATCGCTTCGACGCGGCCAATGATGAAACATTCGGCATCATTGGTGGCAATGAGCCCGACGCGCCCGACACATGGCGCTTCAGCATCGAGGTCGCAACGGCATGGGAGCGCGCGCTCGACAGCGCGCCCGTCGCCCACACGCGTAAAGTTGCGCTGCGCTCGGCAGTGGTCATGAGCCCGGATCGCGGCGGCATCTTTGATACGCTACTCGCGCTCGTGCGCCGTGGGCTTGGCGGCACCGCTGGCAGCGGCCGGCAGTTCATCTCATGGATTCACCACGCCGATTTCGTTCGAGCCGTGCAATGGCTGCTCGATCACGACGAGATGTCCGGCGCGGTGAATGTGTCGTCGCCCAATCCGCTGCCCAATGCGGAATTCATGCGAACTCTGCGCGCCGCGTGGGGCACGCGCATCGGGCTACCGGCGATGGAATGGATGCTCGAGTTGGGCGCCCTCGCACTGCGGACGGAGACCGAATTGGTGCTCAAGAGCAGACGCGTCGTCCCGGGACGGCTGCTCGAGCGTGGCTTCACATTCGACTTTCCGGACTGGGAGCCTGCCGTGCGAGAGTTGTGCGCGCGTTGGCGTGCTGTGTCATCCTGAGCGAGCGAAGCGAGTCGAAGGATCTGCACCTGCCAGCTAAGAGCTACATCGATGACCAAGCGTATCGCAGATTGCGCGGAACAGCGCGACTGCCGCGCCGTTCTGGTTGAAATCCATCATATTGCTGTGGCTACCGTGATCGTTGGTCACGCCCGTCGCGACATCACCTCGACTCCGAGCACTATGCGTCTCGCTACTCTCTTGGCCGCGGGGTTGCTCTGCGGATGCGCAAGCGCCCACCGCGATCCAGAGTTCCTCGCGGCGACGAGCGGCCCCGTACGTCCCTTCTCACCCGCCGTGCGCGCAAACGGAGTCCTCTATCTCGCGGGCCAGATCGGCACCGACAGCTCGGGACGCGTCGTACCTGGCGGCGTACAGCCGGAAACGCGCCAAGCCATGGAGAATATCCGTGCGGTTCTGCGTCGATCCGGCCTGACGATGGATCGCGTCGTCAAGTGCACCGTCTTCATGGCCGACATGAAGGAATGGGCCGCGATGAATGAGGTGTACGTCACCTTCTTCGACGCCGCCCGCCGCCCCGCACGCTCCGCGATGGGCACGTCTGGACTCGCCCTCGATGCGCGTGTCGAGATCGAATGCCTCGCTGCGGAATGACCCCTGCCGCGCCGGTCTACGTGGTGAGCACGGATGGGTAAGGGGAGACTCGAGGCATTCAGCGATGGCGTGCTCGCCATCATCATCACGATCATGGTGCTGGAGCTCAAAGTTCCGCATCCGGGAGCCGACCTGAACGCATTGCGTCCGCTCGTCCCCGTGTTCGCAAGCTACGTCCTGAGCTTCGTCAACCTCGGTATCTACTGGAACAATCATCATCATTTGCTGCACGCCACGCGGCACGTCGACGCCGCAGTGCAGTGGGCCAATCTCCATTTGCTCTTTTGGCTGTCGATCTTTCCGTTCGCCACCGCATGGATGGGCGAGAATGATTTCGCGCCAACACCGACGGCCGCGTACGGTTTCGTGTCGCTGATGTCGGCGATCGCCTACTACATTCTCCAGCGCGAAATCATAAAGGAGCAAGGCCCCCACTCAATCGTCGCGAGCGCCGTCGGCACCGACCTAAAGGGGAAAATCTCACCCATCGCGTACCTGGCCGCGATGCCACTCGCGTTCGTCAACCAATGGATCGCCGGTGCGCTCTACGTCGCCGTCGCGCTGATGTGGCTCACGCCGGATAGGCGAATCGCGCGCGCCCTCGCGCAACGCGACGCCGATTCGGCGACGCCGTAGCTCGCTCGCCTATGCCGACGTCGACTCCGCTCGGATACCCGCGCGCTCACCGTCCACTGCTGCCCGCACTCGGACGCCTTGCACTCAAGCTCTCGCGGTGGAGAATCATCGGTGCGCTGCCAGAACTGCCGAAGTACGTCATCGTCGTGGCACCGCACACGTCCAACTGGGATTTCCCCATCGGCGTCGCGGCACTCTTTGCCCTCGATCTCGAAGCGCATTGGTTTGGCAAGGACTCACTCTTCCGCCCGCCCATGGGCGCCGTCCTCCGGATGCTCGGCGGACGACCCGTTCACCGCGAGACGCCCGAGGGTGTCGTGGCGGAAATGGCCGCGATGATTCGCGACGAGTCGCAATTCGTGCTCGCGCTGGCGCCGGAGGGAACACGCAAGAGGGTCGATCACTGGCGTTCAGGATTCTATCGCATCGCTGAAGCAGCGGATGTGCCCATTGTCGCCGTTTCGTTCGACTGGAGCCGCCGAGAAATCGGCATCATCGCACCCGTTCGCGTATCGGGCGACCTCACATCCGACGTCGCCATCCTTCAGGCGAACTATCGGCCGGAGATGGCCCGCAACCTGAAGGGCTTTTGGGCGCCGCCGAAATAATGAACCTGATTTGCACTGGCCTCGCACGCCTTGACTGACGACCATCCAGACGCCGCCCGCGCAGACGAAAAACACACCATCACTGGTGATGTTCGCACGCACGCATCATTTAGCTCGCGATACCTGGAACATGATCGCACGATCATCGTCTACCTGCCGCCCAACTACCACGCCAGCACCGCAGACCGATATCCCGTCCTCTACCTGCACGACGGACAAAACGTGTTCGATCGCGCAACCTCGTTTGGCGAGGAATGGCACGTTGACGAATCGGCGCAGGATCTCATTACCGCTGGCGAGATCGAGCCGTTGATCATCGTTGGGATTTACAACACAGGCGAGCATCGGCTGGACGAATACACGCCCACTCCCGAATCGAAGAATGGCCGAGGTGGCCATGCCGACGATTATGGCCGGATGCTCGTGGAGGAGTTGAAGCCGTTCATCGACCGGACCTACAAGACCTTGCCTGGCGCGGGCAATACCGCGATCGGAGGCTCGTCGCTGGGTGGATTGGTCACGATGCACCTCGGGCTTGGGTATCCGATGGCGTTCAGCAAACTGGCTGTGCTCTCGCCATCCGTATGGTGGGACAGCCGCGTGATCCTGCGCGAAGTGGAATCGCTCCCAGCCAAGTTGCCGCTCCGCATCTGGCTCGACGCCGGCACGGCCGAAGGCGTGGATACCCTCGACAACGTGCGCGCGCTTCGTGACGCGCTGGTTGCGAAAGGCTGGACTATTGGCGACGATCTGGCGTATCTCGAGGCACAAGGCGGCGAGCACAATGAGCAGAGCTGGGGCGCGCGCGTAAATGGCGTCCTGAAATTCCTCTTCCCACCAGCCGGATCGGGGCACAATGCATCGTGAGCACGTTCGCTGGTTCAGTCCGCGACTCGATCGGGACATGGACCTTCTCGTCTTCGGCCATGCGGGCGCGCGCGTACTGGTCTTCCCCAGTTCGATGGGACGATTCTTCGAGTGGGAGGATCAGGGCATGATCGGCGCACTCGGTGAGCAGCTCGAGCGCGGCTGGATTCAGCTTTACTGCGTGGACAGTGTCGACGCAGAGAGTTGGTATGCGAAATACAAGCATCCCGCCGATCGCGCGTTCTACCACGGCCGTTACGACGCGTATATCCGCGATGAAGTGTTGCCACTCACCCAGAACAGAAATCAGAACCCGTTCCTCATCACCACTGGGGCGAGTTTTGGCGCGTACCATGCGCTCACCTTCGCGCTGCGGTATCCGCACCTCGTATCGCGCGCGATCGGCTTAAGCGGCGTGTATGACATTCGCGAGGT
>JBDTXZ010000263.1:0-5822 GCA_040005935.1 bacterium
TGTTCATCCAGGGCGACCACTTCCAGGTCAATCACAAGAAGTACGCAACCAATCCGGGGCCCGAGGTCGATGCCGTCAAGGCGCTCGTTCGCGAGGCTGTGGGAGCGGGCTTCTACAACATCGATATCGATACGTCGACGCTGGTTGACCTCAGCAAGGCATCGCTACTCGAGCAACAGCGCCTGAACTACGAAGTTGGCATCGACATCCTGCGGGAAGTGCGGCGTGTGGAGCCTGCTGGCGTCACGATTTCGGTTGGCGGTGAAATCGGCGAGGTGGGAACCGAGAATTCCACCGTCGAGGAATTGCGCGCCTACATGGACGGTTTCGTCGCCGCGTTGCCAAAGGGCATGGAGGGTCTGTCGAAGATCAGCGTGCAGAGCGGGACGTCCCACGGTGGAACCGTGCTTCCCGATGGCTCGATCGCTGAAGTCAAGCTGGATCTCGATACGCTTGAGCGACTTGGAAAGGTGGCGCGCGACGACTACGGACTCGCCGGCGCAGTGCAGCACGGCGCATCGACGCTTCCCGATACGGCGTTCCACAACTTTCCGTCGCGCGAGACGGCAGAAATTCATCTGGCGACGAATTTCCAGACCATGATGTTCGATGCAATTCCGGATACACTCCGCGCAGAGATGTACGGATGGCTCCTGGAGAATGCGAAGGACGAGCGGAAGCCGACGGACTCCGATGAGCAGTTTTTCTACAAGTCTCGGAAGAAGGCCATTGGGCCGTTCAAGCGTCAACTCTGGGCTCTACCGGCCGACGTCAAGGCAAGACTCGCGGCCGCATACGAAGCGAAGTTCGGCTTTCTCTTCGACCAGCTTGCGATCGGAGATACGTCGGACATGGTGAACAAGTTGGTCACGTCGCCAGAGCAGCATCGACCCATGCCGGCGGATGCCACGCCGGCGCACGCCGCGGCGCCGGATGACGCCGATCTGTCGGACTGAATGACGCCGACGGTGGCGCCCGACGACATTGGCGCTCTCTGGTTGCAAACGCTCCAGCGAGCGATGGGGCGCGCGTCGCACGATGTGAAGGACGCGCTCAACGGCGTCTCGGTCAATCTCGAAGTCATCCGCTCGCGCGCTGGCCGTCCGGAGAGCCAAGCGTCGGCGGTCTTGCAGTTCGCGAGCGCGGCGGGCCAACAACTGGACCGCTTGACTACCTTGATCGAAGCTGTGCTTGGGCTATCGCGCGTGTCGCGGTCGCCTGCAGACGTCGCCGTCACGTTGCGGCGGGTCGTCACGATCTGCGGTGCGTCAGCATCGTCTGCTGACGCTCCCGTAAGGTTTGTGGAGGATGGCGGGATGAACTCGACCGAGACATGCGCACACGAGGACGTCGTACGATTGGCACTGTTGGCTCCACTGCTCCATCTGGTCATCGGCAGTGACCGTGCGCAGCCGCTGTCGGAGGTGACCTGCACACTCGCGCATGCCGACGATGCGGTCCGGGTGGTGATCGCTGCAGCAGGACGTCGGGCCTCCATGCCAGAAGGGATTGCCGCGCTACTGCGCGGCGCAGGTGTTCGTTGGACGGAAGGAGACGACCTATCACTAGCCTTTCCGCGCGCATGAATCGTCAAGCGAACGGGCTGGCAATGCACGAGACACGATGAAGCAGGCAAAGATTCTCATCGCGGATGACGAAGTCGCCATTACGACTGGCTTGCGGGCGATTCTGGAAGACTCTGGCTATCGCGTCGACGTGGTGGGCGACGGACAAAAGGCGCTCGAGCTCTTATCGGCCGAGCGCTATGGCGTCGTATTGGCGGATCTCAAGATGCCTAAAGTCGACGGCCTCGCCTTGTTGCGCGAACTGCAACAGCGCGCGATACCCACCGAGTGCATCATCATCACCGGGCAAGCGACCGTCGATTCCGCTGTGCAGGCAATGCAGCAGGGCGCTTACGACTATATCGAAAAGCCGCTCAACGCCGACAAGCTCAACCGGCTCAAGGCGCTCATACCGAAGGCGCTCGACAAGTATCAGGTGCAGCAGACGAATCGGGAGTTGGCGTCCAAGCTCGAGGGGCTCACGCATTACGCTGAGCTCACGGGCCAGAGCGACTCCATGCGGTCGGTCTATCAGGTCATCGATGCCGTTGCGCCCAGCACGGCGAGTGTGCTGATCCTCGGTGAAAGCGGCACAGGCAAGGAGTTGGTCGCGCGTGCGTTGCACAGCAAGAGCGACCGCGCGAAAGGTCCGTTTTTCGCCCTCAATTGCGCCGCGCTGCCCAAGGAGATCCTCGAGAACGAATTGTTCGGCCACGAAAAGGGAGCGTTTACAGGATCCATCAGCGAAAAGCAGGGCGCCTTCGAGATGTCGAGCGGCGGAACGATCTTCCTCGACGAAATGGCCGAGATGCCGCCTGACATTCAGGTCAAGCTGCTTCGCGCCATTGAGACGAAGCAAATACGGCGACTGGGCGGCAAAAAAGAAATCACCGTCGATATTCGAATTCTTGCGGCGACCAACAAGAACCTGCAGAAAGCCATCGCCGATGGCGAGTTGCGCGAAGATCTCTACTATCGCCTCGCGGTCGTGGAGATCGACCTTCCGCCACTCCGTGAACGCGCCGACGACATGCAGTTGCTGGCGAACGAATTCCTCAGCCGCTTCTCGCAGCAGAATGGCAAGGTGATCACAGGCTTCGAGGATGCCGCGTGGGAGTGGATCATGAGCTACCACTGGCCCGGCAACGTGCGCGAGCTGAAGAACGCCGTCGAGCGCGCGGTGATCATGTCGCGTGGAACGACGATTGGCCCGTCGGACATCATCCCGCGACACTTGCGCAACGCAGGCATGGCGGTGCCTCTCACCATTCCCGTCGATGCGACGGCGGCCGAGGCGCGGCAGCAACTCGTGTTGCGGGCCTTTGCGTCCACGTCGGGCGACGCGGCGCGAACAGGCAAGCTGCTCGGGATTTCGGAACGCGAAGTGCGAGGGGAGTTGCTGGCGCTGGTCAACGGCACCACGGCGTTGGAGAGCGACACAGTTGTCGAGTCCGTGGTGAAGGAAGTGTCCGCGACGCCGGCCGCAGTCCCGAAGCCAGCAAAAAAGAAGGAGCCTGTGCCGCCACTGCGGCAGCCGGCAAAGAAACCAACGGCCAAAAAGGGGCGTTGAGCCCCAATCCAGCGAGGAGTGCATATGCGGCATCACGACCATGACGACGAACCGTACATCGTCATCGAAAAGCACAGCAGCGGCGACGTCGGCAACCTCCTGCTTGGTGTCCTGATTGGGGCGGGGATCGCGCTCTTGTTCGCCCCGCGCTCAGGGCAGGAAACGCGTCGTGAGATTCGCCGCAAGGCACGCGAGGCCACCGACGCCGTGAAGGGAGTCGCGGAAGACGTCACTGGCCAGGTCGTGGACACCTTCGAAGGCGCCAAGGCGCGCGTCGAGGAGCAAATCGACTCCGCGCGCTCCGCGATCGCGTCCAAGACCCGACAGGTCTCTCGTGCGATGGAAGCCGGTCGCGAAGCCGCGCAGCAAGCGCGCGGTGATCTCGAGCGTCGGCTGGCGGAGACAAAGGCTGCGTACAACGCCGGTGGCGACGTCGCCCGGAGCGCGCGCACGCCAGTGCCGTTGGCCGTCGACGGCGACGATGCGCCTGTCTGATGTGCTGAGGTTCGCTTGACCACTAGCGCCTCCGAACCACGGCAGCGCGTCGTCGTTCGTTCGCCGCTCGTGAGATTCTGGTGGGCGCTGCGCGACTATGCCAGACGCGTGTGGGACAACTCCGGAGAGGACAATGTGCTCTTTCTGGCAGGCGGAATTGCGTTCAACATCCTGCTTGCGGTCGTTCCATTCGTCCTCTTGCTCGTCTGGTTCCTCACGTACCTGTTGAACCAGTCGTCGTCAGGCGCGAACGACATCGTGATGCACTATCTCGACCGCCTGGTGCCAGCGCATCAGGAGGCGGCCGACTCGCCGTATCACAAGTTGCTCGGCGATATCCTCAACGCGCATGCGCAACTACCAATCTGGAGTTCCATCGGATTCGTCTGGTTTTCGACGCGCCTGTTCGGGTCGCTGCGCACCGTGCTGGCGAGTGTGTTCGATATCGAGAACGAGCGCAGCATCATTGCGGGAAAGATCTTCGACATCGAAATGACCATCCTGTCGACGGTACTGATTACCGCGAATACGCTGATCACGACGTACGTGCTCCTTGCGACGAACAACAGCGTGCAGGTGCTCGAGGATCTCGGGATCCGGAAGGATGTGATGGGTCAGGCAAAGGCATGGGGCAGCTACATTGTCGCGTTCGTGCTGCTCGCTACGATGTTCTTCACGCTGTACAAATACCTGCCGGTGCGTCGCGTGCGCACGAAAACCGCGTGGGTTGCAGCGGTGTTCACGACCGTCATGTTCGAAATCGCCAAGTTCGTTTTCGCGCTGTACGCCAGCTCGTTCAATCCGGGCTCGCTCTACACGGGATCCATCGCCGCCGTTGTTGGTCTCGTGGTATGGGTCTACTACGCCGCGCTGGTGTTCATCGTGGGTGGTGAGGTGGGCCAGGTGTACGAGCTACGCCGCACTCGCAAGCGGCAGCGCGAAGTCTTTCTTGAGTGACTATGCGCCAAACGGGTGTCGAACGGAGCCGTTGGCGCGAACGTTGCTTTAGAGCTTGCCAACGCGCCAACCTAGGGAGGCCACTCATGCGCAAGTTGATACTCGGCGCCGCGATCCTCACGCTGCCAATCGCAGCGTGCAAGAAGACCGGCGACGACACATACCAGGTCCAGACGCCCACGGTTGGACTGGACACGCACACCGTGACTACGCCCAGCGTCGACGTCGGAAGCAGGAAGGATACGATCAACACGCCGGTCGTTGGCACAAAGCCTGAAACGCTCATCGTTCAGAAGCCGGTTGTTGGGACAAAGAAGACGGAAGTGACGGTCCCCACGGTCAAGGTGACGAAGCCCTGACGAGCAGGACGGATGACGGATGGGTGTGAGGTTTCACGAGTGAAAGCACTACGGCGAAAGGGCATTCCGAGATAACTTCGGGGTGCCCTTTCGATTTCTCTCACAGCCCACGTCCCCAGTGCTCATAGACATTCGCTCCGATACCGTCACCAAACCGAGTGCTGCCATGCGGCAAGCAATGGCCAACGCGGAAGTCGGCGATGACGTGCTGGAGGGTGACCCGACTGTCAGGCTTCTGGAACAACGCGTCGCGTTGCTACTCGGCAAGGAGGCGGCTCTGTTCTTTCCTTCAGGTTCAATGGCGAACATGGTCGGCATCGCCGTGCACGCCTCGATGGGAACCGAGGTGATACTGGACGAAGAGGCGCATCTCATTCACGGCGAGATGGCAGGCATTGCGCCGCTCTGCGGCGCACAAATACGGCCCGTTCGTGTGGGCGATGGCCGAGCGTTCATGAACGCGGACGATCTGCGCCGGACGATTCGGCGGCCGTCCAAGCACGATCCGGCCATCAGTGCAATCAGCATCGAGAACACGCACAACTCAGCCGGCGGTAAGGTGTTGCTCCTTTCCGAAGCCCGCGCGCTCCGAGCCGTCGCCGACGAACATGACATCCCCGTGCACATGGACGGCGCTCGCCTCTGGAATGCGAGTGCGGCGACGGGAACGTCGCTCGCGGAATTCGGGAGTTGCGCACACACCGTGATGCTCAGCCTCTCGAAAGGGCTTGGTTGTCCCGTCGGAGCCATGCTGGTTGGCGACGTGCCGACAATGAAGCGCGCGCACTCGATTCGGAAACGGTTTGGTGGCGGCATGCGGCAGTCGGGTATCCTCGCTGCGGCTGGACTCTACGCGCTGGACGAGAACCTCGCGCG
>JBDTXZ010000264.1:0-5818 GCA_040005935.1 bacterium
TCTCGCGTCGGCTTGCCCGCTAACGGTGCTTGTTCCTCTGCGCCCTCTGCCTCTCCGCGTCCCTCTGCGGTTCAACTAAGACAATGCTCGACGCGCATCACCTCCTCCCTGCGATCCGCAGCCTTCACGACCGCATTCGCCTGTCGGTCGTGGCCGCGTGCGAACGGCAGAGCCACGACGCGATGTCGGAGGTCGCGCACGACGACGCGGGCGACACGATCTACGCGGTCGACAAGGTGAGCGAAGAGACGCTCATCGACGGACTCGCCGAAATCGCGCGAGAGGAACCGCTTGTACTCGTCGCCGAAGGATTGCCGCCGGACGGCATGGTGCTTCCCAGTGGCGCAGCGGAGTCGGATTGCAAATGGCGCCTGCTCGTCGATCCCATCGACGGCACTCGCGGCCTGATGTACCAGAAGCGACCCGCGTGGATTCTCACCGGTGTCGCACCGAATCGCGGCAAGGACACTCGGCTGCGCGACATCGTGCTTGCCGTGCAGACGGAGATTCCCCTCGTCAAGCAGCATCTCTGCGACCAGTTATGGGCCGAGCGTGGCAAGGGGTGCGTGGCGCAGCGGATCAATCGCCTTACGGGCGACACGGCGCCGCTCGAACTGCATCCTTCGCGCGCCGAGTCGATCGCACATGGCTTTGCGTCGATCAGTCGTTTCTTTCCGGGCGCCCGCGACGTTCTTGCCGCCATCGACGACGAGATCGCGATGGAGGTGAGTGACGCTGCGACAGCAGGCAAGGCGCTCTGCTTTGAGGACCAGTACATCTCCACCGGTGGTCAGCTGTACGAACTGATGGCGGGACACGACCGTTTCATCGCCGACGTTCGGCCATTGCTGGCCGGTATACTCACAGCGCGTGGATTGCCGCGCTCGCTCTGTTGTCATCCGTACGATTTGTGTACGGTGCTCGTCGCGGAAGAGTTGGGCCTTTTCATCACCGATGCGGAAGGAGCGGCGATCGACACGCCACTCGATCTCGAGACCGACGTGTCGTGGGTTGGGTATGCGAGTGAGCGCTTACGCCATCGCGTGGAACCTGCGCTGCGCGCAGCGCTCGTGCGACACGGCTTGCTTGGAGGATGAGCATGGATCCACTCGTGCGTCTCGCGGCGTTGCGCAGTGAGCGAAATCCCGCGCTCCGCGATTTCTTCGTGCCGGGTGAGCCGGTGTATATCGCGAGCGCACCCGGCCGGCTCGACGTCATGGGCGGGATAGCTGACTACAGCGGCTCGCTCGTGCTGCAACTCCCGCTCGACCGCCAGACGACTGCGATGCTTCAGCTTCAGCAGGCGCCGAATCTCGATGTGGTGTCGCTGCGTGACGGCGAGCCGTTTTACGCGAGTATCGGCCTCGAGGCGTTCCTTCACTCACCCGAGTGCGCGCCGGAGAAACTTGCGGCGTTTTTCGCGACGGACCCCAGTAGCCATTGGGCGTCCTACGTCTTCGGCGTGGCGCACGCGTGCCTTGTGCGAAACGCGGCAAGGACCGGAGAAGCGACGAGCGGATTCCGCATGCTCATCCAGTCCGACGTCCCCGAGGGAAAGGGCGTGAGCTCTTCCGCTGCACTGGAGGTGGCCGCACTCGCAGCAATAAACGCGGGCTACAGTGCTGATTTGAGCGCCGAAGAAATTGCCAGCGCGGCTCAGTGGGCCGAGAATCACGTAGCTTTAGCGCCGTGCGGAATCATGGACCAGATGACGAGCGCGTGCGGTTTGCGCGATCACCTGCTGCGCCTGCGTTGCCAGCCTGCAAAAATCGAAGGCCACGTTGCAATTCCCCATGGATATCGTTTTTACGGAATCGACTCGGGCATTCGTCATACGGTAAGCGGCGGCGATTACGTGACGGTGCGCACCGCATCATTCATGGGCTATCGAATGATTGCCGAGATGGGCGGACTCGCCGTCGAACGGGCCGGAGCACGCGTGGCAGTGAAGGACGATCGCTGGCGAGGATACCTTGCGGAAATTCCTCCACACCTATTCGCCAGGCAATTCGAACACGCGCTGCCTGAACACATGCTCGGCGCCGACTTCCTCGCGCAGTACCACGGCATCACCGATCGGGTGACCACGGTGGATCCCCGGCGGGTATACCCGGTTCGTGTCGCGACGGCGCATCCCATTTACGAGAACGCGCGGGTCGGCGCCTTTGCGGAGTTGCTGAATTCTCTTCCCACAGATTCCGCGCTCACGGAAGAACTGGGACGGCTCATGCTTGCCTCGCACACGAGCTACAGCGCATGCGGCCTCGGTAGCGACGGCACTGATCGTTTGGTGAGCATGGTGGCCGAGGCTGGCGAAAAGCAGGGGCTCTTCGGAGCGAAGATCACCGGCGGCGGCAGCGGAGGCACCGTCGCGATTCTCGGGACGACCGCAGCAGAGAATGCTGTCCGCGAAATTGCCGCCCGCTATGAGACTGAAACGGGCATGAGTGGTGAGGTGTTTGCCGCGTCCGGAGCAGGGATGGCCCAGCGCGGCGTGGTGGTGGGCCGCTCCGATTGGTAAACAAGCGAGTACAGCGGGAGCAACGATGCGGCCACGACTAATGTATTGCAGCGTACCAAAGTGCAATGGTTCGCGCGTTGCTCGTTCGTCGGTGATCCACTCGTAGTTGTGGCGCCGTTCGTCTCACTAACGTGGACAAAACCGTGCACGAGCTCCTTGCCCTGCAGTTGAAAGAACACTTCGGGTCTGCCGCCGACGTACCTGCGGAGGTGCGTTCGTTCTTGAAGTCGATTGAGCAGACCTACCTGGCGTTCGATGTGGAGCGGGAGCGACTGGAGCGTTTGTGCCAGCGCATGTCCGACGATTTGGCAGAACGATTCGGCCAGCCCGCCGACGCGCTGACGTTGAGCCAGCTTGCCAAGGAAGACCTCAAGCACGCCGTCTCGTTGCTTGCTGCCACCCTGGAATCGACGGCTGACGGAATTCTCGTCGTCGACCGGAACGGGGCAATGGTCCGCATGAATCACAAGTTCGTGGAGCTCTGGCGAATTCCCGACAGCGCCGCGATTACCGGACTCGACGCGCTCGCTTTCGACTTCGTGTTGGATCAGTTGAGCGACCCAAGACAATTCACGAACAAGGTTCGCGAGCTCTACGAAAAACCGGACGCCGAGAGCTTCGATGTGTTGACGTTCAAGGACGGGCGCATTTTCGAGCGGTATTCGCTGCCTCAGCGCATTGGCGGCGAAACCGTTGGCCGAGTGTGGAGCTTTCGCGACGTGACCACGCGGCGGCAGCTGGAGGAGCAGCTGCGTCAATCGCAGAAGATGGAGGCGATCGGCGCGCTTGCTGGCGGTGTCGCGCACGATTTCAACAACCTGCTGACGGTCATTCGCGGCCACGCGGAATTTCTGCTGGAAACGCTCGAGCACGAAAGTGCCGAGCGCGCTGATGTCGATGCCATCGCCGGCGCTGCAAATCGCGCCGCAGCGCTGACGCGTCACTTGCTGGCATTCAGTCGCAAGCAGATGCTGCAACCCGTTCCGCTCAACCTCACGGCGGTGATCACGTCATTGACGCCGATGCTCCGGCGCATCATCGGCGAGGACATCACGATCACGATATCGTGCGAGCCAGTGGGTGTTATCATCGCGGATCCGGGGCAGATGGAGCAAGTGCTGCTCAACCTCGTGGTAAACTCGCGCGACGCGATGCGGATGGGTGGCAGCATTGAGATCGTCACGAAGAACGTGGACCTCGAGGCCAGCTTCACGCACGTGGATCGCTCGGAGTCGCTTGGCGGACCATATGTGCTGCTCTCCGTGGCCGATACCGGGCCCGGTATTGCGCCTGATCATCGCGACCGAATCTTCGAGCCATTCTTCACCACCAAGGGACTGGGTCAAGGCACTGGACTCGGCCTCTCGACCGTGTTCGGTATTGTGAAGCAGTCGGGTGGCCAAATCGCACTGGACACCGAGATTGGGCAGGGGACGACGTTCAGGATATATCTGCCGCGCGTGGGCGAGGGCGCTGTCGTGGAGGCGAGGGCGCCGTTGGC
Organism: bacterium; assembly: GCA_040005935.1. Taxonomy (GTDB): domain Bacteria; phylum Gemmatimonadota; class Gemmatimonadetes; order Gemmatimonadales; family Gemmatimonadaceae; genus AG11. Next base: position 4,023 of record JBDTXZ010000264.1, read on the forward strand.
GTCGGATCAAGTGAACGGCTCCGAGACGATCCTGCTCGCGGAGGACGAGGATGCGGTGCGGGCGCTCGTACGTCGTATACTCGAGAAGCTGGGCTATACGGTGATCGGCGCGCGTGACGGGGCCGAGGCGCTGCGCCTTGCTGCGGAGCACGAAGGGTGGATCCATCTGCTGCTGAGCGATGTGATCATGCCTGGCATGGGCGGCCTGGAGCTGAGTGATCGGATTCGCGGCTCGCGTCCTGGTATTCGCGTGCTCTACATGTCGGGGTATACGGATAGCGAGATCGATCGGCGCGGCGTGTTGGGCGAGCACGCCGCGTTGCTCGAGAAGCCGTTTACCGGCCATACGCTTGCCGCTGCGGTACGCGAAGCCTTGTCATCCTGAGCGAGCGCAGCGAGTCGACGGATCTGCACGCGGTCCGAGGCGACGTTTCCAACACGGCTAACGCAGCTAACACGCAACGAGAGTAGATCCCGACACTCGCTTCGCTCCTGCGGGATGACAACCCTATTCCGAGCCGTATTGGCTGTGGCGTTCGTCGAGCGCGTGGGACAGAAGATCCCGACACCCGCTCGCGCATGCGGGATGACATTCCATTCGCACCAGCATTGCAGCTAACGCAGAACAGACCCGCCGTCGGCGCCAAGGAACGCCGCGATGCGCTGGGCTGGAACGGCATAGACGATTCGTCCGCCGCTCTCTCTCGCGCCACCATATATCACGCCGACCACGTTGCCCTGCGGATCGAACACCGGGCTGCCACTCGCGCCGTGTCCCGACCACGAGTCCATCTGGAGGACGTTGTCGAGACGCTTGCTCACCGTACCTGGCGTCATCGTCGTGCGCGCCGTGATATCGCTCAAGCCAGTTCCTTCCATTGGCGTGTCGATCGCGAGCGGATACCCGATTGACGCCACCTGCGCGCCAACACGCGCACGCGCACCATCTCGGCTTATACCAGCCACGATTGGAATGGTACCCGGCCGATCGAGCTGAATGAGTGCGAGATCGTCGTCAGCACTCACGCGAACAACGTGCGCCGGCACCCATCCCTTCGTGTTCGCCAGGAGGACGGCGATGCGCTGCGCGGGCTGGCCAGATTCCGTGTGCACAACGTGCTTGTTCGTCACCAGCATGCCGGACGCCGAGACGCCGAACGCCGTGCCGGCGGTATTCGTGCCATCGAGATCGCTCACAACCATCGCGACAGCGGCGTCGTTGAGCCGAGTGACGGTTGAGAAATCAGCGCCCTTTTGCGAGAACATCTCGACAGTGCCCTTCGACGCCGTGCCTTGCGCGATCTTCGCGCGCGCGCTGGCCAACTCGGTCCGCTGTGCCGACAACTGCGCCCTCAAAGCAGACGCATATGCCGTGTCACCCGGCCGCGCAGCGGCGTTCTTCTGCTGGTCCGCCAGGAATGTCGTTTCCTGGCGCGCGATGACGGCAAGCAAGTCACGCTCATGCGCCGACGTCTGACGCTGCCAGAAATAGAATCCAACAGCACCCGCTGCGATCAGCACACCCACGGCAATGCCGAAATTCTGACGGATGGATTTAGTCTGCTCGTTCACGGCGATCGCAACACGCGCTGAGGTGTCCATGCGCGGCCGGGCTGCCTTCTGAAACGACGTCGCGGGCGTCGTGGCGCCAACGCCCCGCACCTCGACTCGCGGGCCGCTCGCACCAAAGCTCACGATATCGCCGTCATGCAAGCGATGCGCATCGGTAATGCGCTCGCCATTCACGAGCGTGCCGTTGGTGCTGCCCATATCCGTAATGATCCACACACCGTTGG
>JBDTXZ010000265.1:0-5796 GCA_040005935.1 bacterium
TGGCGAAGGAAAAGTCGGCGAGGCCGGAGACGCGGGAGAGCGTTTCGCGCGCGATACAGAGGGAGCGTACGTCGAGCTGTTCGTGCATGCCCCCGTATTGCGCGGGCACAGCGTACCGCAGCCAGCCGGCCTCACCAAGCTGTTTGACGCGCGCGCGGCAATCGGCGTCGACATCGGAGTGCGCGTTTGAGACGGAGAGCTCGCGTTGCGCCCACGTCCGCAACTCCGCAGCGAGGGTGCGGTGCGCATCGGTGAAGAAGGGCCACGAGTAGGTATCAGTCATTGGTCATGCCGGAGGGAATCTTGGTGGCGATCGCACCTATCCGGAAGTTGACCCGACCAAAGTGTGCTTGCCGCGTTCAGTCACTCGGGCGGAGGCCCCCCTAGTGCGCCAGCTCTTCTGCAGCCAGCCTGGCCAGCCGACGCAACTTAAAATTCAGATCGCGTGCGCTTACGCTCCGGATCGTCTCGATGGCGGCCGCTCGGTCTGCCTACATGATCGGCTGGGCACCGACGAGTATCCCGGAATCGAAGATGCTGGAGAGGACGAGCCCACGGTGCGGTGGATTGTCCGCGCCGCGAGCGTCGAACGCGTTGTCGGGCGACGCGTAGTGTACAAGCAGTGCGACCGCGTGTCTTCGCTTGCGCACCGATGCGTGCGGGTTGAGGGCGAGCGTTTGCATGCGGGCCAGCAGACGATTGTCCGCCAGCTCAAAGGCGGCGTTCCACGAAAGGATGTCCGCCGCACTCCCCTCCTTCGCGTGGACGACGGCCGAGGCGATTGCGTCGGGGGCGTCGTCGAGGCACTCCAGAATGAACCAAGCCGACCACGTCAACTGCGCGTTTTGGTTCGAGTGTTCGTGCTTCAGAATCTGCTCGGCCTTCTGACACTGGTCGTGCAGGTTCGTTACTGCGGTGGACTGCGCGCGCAGCGTTGGGGTACCCGCGACAATAGCGACGAGAGTCAGCGTAAGCGACGGACGAGTGAATGAGCGGATCACGGAATGCATCATTCCAAACCTGCGATGAGTTCCAAACAGCGCCCCATAGCCCAACTGAATTTGGACCCGCATGATTACGAGTCTGCGCAACTCAGGGGCTTGCCGTCCCCATGTGAACGGCAACGTCGGATCCTCGATCATGGCGGCGTACGCATCGAAGTCCGCCGCCGCGAAGCCCCGCAGGATCAGGCGTTCGGTCCGAATGATCGGGCGCTGTGTCATGACGACATGTACGATGTGTCGCGCGCTTAGAGTATTCCACTCAGAAAGTCGACCGTGCTCGCCCGCGACGCAACGAGCGCTGGGCCTACGAAACCGTGGCCTTGGCCCGGGTAGGTGATGAATTCGTAGCCGAGACCCTGGGTCCTTCCGGCGGCCCTGAGCTCTTGCACGAGCCGCAACGAGTTCTCGATTGGAACGATTGCATCGTCGGCGCCGTGATGAATCAAAACCGGTGGCAACGCCGCGCGATTGCCGTGAACCGGTGGCGCGATCGTTGGGCCGAAGAAATCGACAATGGCTTTGAGAGTGACTCCGCTGGGCGGATTCATGGCGAGCTCCAGCGCCAGGTTTCCACCGAGTGAGAAGCCGATCATTCCGAGTCGCCCCGCGTTGATGGCGGAGTGGACGCGCACGAACTGTAACGCGTCAGCACATGCAGTTCTCCAAGCCGGAAGTTCTTCGAGCATCGTCGGGCCTGGCGGCCCCGCGGCGGTATTCGTCCGTTCGAAATAGTGCGGAATGACGGCCACTATCCCCTTGGCTTCTAGGAATTGCCCGAATGAGATAATGTCTGCGCCGAAGGGTGGTAGCAGTCCAAAGGTGCCGTGGAGAATCAGAACCGCAGGGTGGCGCCCTGCAGAAACTGGCGCGAAGACGTCGGCCGTGATGGTATGACCGCCGCTGATGAATCGCTCTGTGGTTGCAGACATCGTGTGCTCCTTGAGTGAGGCAACAGTCCGGCCTCGCGTACCGGCCCGTGCGTACGGAAACGCCTAACGCGTTCGTCAGCAGATGCCGAGCAATGATGATCCTTACTTCGCAGCTGCTGTTGAAGGGAACGCCGAGGCGGCGATTTCCTAACAGGTGCGTCGGGGACCTGTTAGCGAATCGCCATGTCGGCGTTCATCTCTGTGAGCACCCGAAGGCGAGGGCGGTCGAAGGATCGTCGCCAAGAGTGCGGGGGTTAGGCGAACAGTGTCGCTAACCCCCAGATGCCGACGATCGCTGTCGTTTCAATAGGAGAAAGTCATGCAGGACGAAGAGAAGGCCTTCCCGGGCCGTGCTCGTTTGGTCGATGATCCCGATGACGGGCCGCCTTTCGATGGATCAGAACACGACCGTTTGCCTCAGGCTGGATCCGAGAGGAATGGCCACAACACACGAAGTCCGCTTGCGCGGTATGGACGCGACGGGCCATCACGCGTACTCAGCGCCGCTCCGCGTGACCGTGCTGCCTGTGATGCACGGACGGAAAAGAACGGCGGCGAAACACAACATTCAACCGGAGAGGAATCACTCATGCGAGCATCAACGAACGACTCCGAAGCAACCATCGCCATCTCGCGCGATCGGCTCGTGAACCTGCTGGGCAGTTACCCGTCGCTTCCGAGCTCGGACGACGACGACACGCCCGACGTGCCGTGGCCGGCACGACATGGTTTGGGTCCCACCTCGGGCAATTCGGTCCCTTGGAGATTCGCGCTCGACGACTTCGCGCGCGGTCCATCACCCGAGCCATGGCGAGCCGGCCTCGAACGCGTGGCCCTGAATCCGCAACTGCTTCCTCCGCAGGCGCTCGTGGCGAGCGCTATCTCCGGCATCCTGATCGAACATGCTCGACGTGTCGCCGAGTTGGTCAGCGTCCTTCCGGAGCTCGAGCATGGCTTGGGCGGGCAACTCGATCGCGAGCTGACCACTACCATCGACGATTGCGGTACCATGATGGCGTGGGACCTGGTTCAGTCGATTCTTGCTCGGCTGACAGGGCGAGTACCAGCAACGCTTCCGCCGCCCCCCAGGCCCAATTGGGGAGAGAAGCTCGGGTCCACCGACTTGCTGACCATTGGCGCCCGGCTCGCGTATGTCGCGGCTGATTTCCGGAGCCAGGCAGTCTCGTCCGCGCTGAAGAATGCTGGTCATCTCTTCATGGATCGCGGTCTCCAGCGTTAGTAACCGACGATAACAGTAGGCGCGGCTGGTGCCGTGGAGCCGACGGCCTGGTGTCTTTCGGTACTCACAACACCAGCCGCATCTGCTGCAATTGTTGATGATACGGGTCGATCGCGTGGAGATCCCGCATGGCCGGCGCCCGATAGTTGAGCGGCGGCGCACCATCGTAGCACGACGTCTCACGGTGCGCACACGCCGTCTCGCGCTATTGCTTAGCGCAGCGCCGTCGAGCTCGGGTGGTCAGAGATGCCAACGTAAGGCATAGCAGTGCGACGACGCCCTCCGGAACTTCTTAGAAAAAGCCCCCGATTCGTGTGCATGCCGCCAAACGCGGATTGCGCAGCACGATGCCAGCGACGGTCGCGCTGCTGACCGCAAATTGGCCGATTGGATTCAACTCGACAGGCGCCGCGCGATAGTCGGGTAGTTTCGTCACGAGATCTACCAGCGCCTGCTCCGACGGATAGCGTGCAAGGTTGTTGCGCGCCTTGTTGATCGCGTCCGTTACTTCAGACCGCGGACCGAGCAACAGCTCACGAGGGTTCGTACACGATGAGACGGACAGGAGCTGCAAGATCTCATATCGCTCGCCGCGATGAACGGAAGGATTCGCGAGCCGAGCCAGTAGTCGCGCGCGGGTTTCGTCCAGGCTGGTAGTGCGAGAGAATCCCGGTTGGCTCGGTTGATCCTGGCGGACCGCGTTCGGCGCATGTCCTCGCGGATTTCGCGTGATGACCCAGAAGTTCAGCAGCTGGTCGGGTTCCGCGCCAAGGATGAAATCGGGCCTGGCGGCCTGCGCCGCGTGCGCAATCAGGTAGTACCGCTCCAGGGCATCCCGGCCGATCCCAATGATGACGCTGCCCATCATTTCATCGATCATTGAGGTGCTGTTGTCGAGCAGCGCAAACCCGAACGACACGATTGCGCGGAGCGCCGTCTCGGCGGAATCACGCTGGCCGACGGCCATGTAGTACGCGGCTCGCGACACCGACGCGTACGCCATCTCCTTCGTCGCCTGGTAGCGGGGAATCGGCATGCGTTCCGCGGACGCATCAGCGGCAAAGGGAATCTTGAACTTACCGCCGATGAAATCCACCGCCGGCGCGCGTGCGACCATATCGAACTCTCGCCACGCAGGCGAAGCAGCCAGCGAGCGAAGGTACGTCATCTCCTGTGGCGTAAACCCCTTCGCCACCGCCTCGAGAATCGCTTGTGACGACGGCCCGCTGAACAAGTTGGGGCGCGAACCGGGGAACATGTCCTCCGTAAGCGTTGCGCCTCGCCAACTCACCTCGGGCGGTACCGGCTCTGCAAGAAGAGGAAAACCTGGCGACGTCTTTGCTGGATTCAGCGCACTAAACGCAAGACCAGCCTGCAGAGGTGTGATAGATGGATCTTTCGGAAGTAGCAGTGGCCGCATCAGCTCGGCGCGCGCCACACGATCGTTCGTGTTCAAGCCCCACGTCCTCCAGCCCCAGACATTCTTACCATTCAGCGCAACGACGCCGATGGGCACGGTCGTCATGAGCAGGACGGCAATTGCGGCATTGCGCACGAGGCGAACGCCAGCGCGCAACCAGCCGCGTCGAGCAGGCGCTGGCGCCTCCGGCGCACTCGGCGCGTAATCCCGATGACGCACTGGGACCTGCGCCTCCTCACCGATGCCGAACTGTCCCGCAGCACCAATTGGCGGTGCCGTCCTTGTGCGATCCATGCGCTATACCGGTGTGTGTTCAGCGACGCGCGGAAAGCGAAGATGCGCCTCGATGTCCTGCTGCGCGGCGATCATCCTCTCCACTTCCACGGACACCTCCGCCGCGAGGCCAATGTGCGTCGTCAGTCCCTCCACAGTGGCCGATCCCGCGTGCAGCCTTAAAAGGTTCAGCCGAATGGTTTCGAGCGCACCAACCGCCTCGCCGAGCTTGCCATGCACCAGATCGCGTTCCACGCGCAAGGACTCATAGTCCGCCGACGCCGCAGCCGGCCCCGCTCGGCCCAGCGCTTCGTGCAATTCGTCGTAGCGGGAACGCAGGGTCTGCGCGTCGCCCTGTAAACGATGTAGAAGCGCAGGTAGATCGCCAATCGCGTGACGCGCGTCCTTGGGAAGACTCTCGAACAACTGCTCGGCGGCCATGCCGAGTGAGAGCTCCGTTGCGCGGTGCGTCATCGCACCGCCAATGGGTTGGCCGCCTCGCATCTTGCGAGCGAGCGCAAAGCCGAAGGAGCCGAGCCGGCCCATCCACATCCTCGACCAGAATTCGGTATCGACATCACGGCGCAACTGAAGGAGGGCGAGATACGCCGCGCCTGTCACGACGGCGATACCGAAGCAAGTGACCGTAATGGGAATGGTCGCCTCAGCGATGTCCGTTGAGCGACCGAACACGAAGGCAGCCACGGTGATAGGAACCGCGATGGCGGTAAACGACGCCGCGACGCGTGAGGCCGCGGCAAGCGACCGTTCAATGAACGCGCGGGCGAAGCCGTGGTCGCCCGCGCGTTCTTCTCGCGAGTTCTCGAGTTCGGCGCGAAATGCGGGACCGAGGTCTGCGTGCGTAAAACCGAGTCGACTGAGACGGCGCGCAGCCAAGACGGCGAATCCGGCGGGCGCGAGCACCACACC
>JBDTXZ010000266.1:0-5790 GCA_040005935.1 bacterium
CTCGAAGTAGATCACGCCCGCGCTGTCCGCGAGGTCGTGGAATCGCCGGTGCAACCCCTGCACTTGCGCGCGCATGCGATGAATCTCGATGGCGTGATGGACGCTCCGTTCGAGCAGTGTCGGCGTCAGCTTCCACTTGAGGAGCGAGTCGTCCACACCAGAATTGTGAACTGCCGCGACATGGACAAGGGACTCGTAGCCGGCGAGCAGGACCATCGCCGCCAGCGCGCCCTGGCGCTGCGCGTCGCGCACGAAATCCTCTCCGCCATGGCCGTCCAGGTCGTAGTCGACAAGGCAGACATCAGGTCGGTCCGCGACGATCGCCGCCAATCCGGCCTCGTAGCTCGGCGCCCAGCGCGCAACGAATGCTGTCTCATCAGCGCGCGCCAGGAGATCCCGCGTGCTCATGAAATCGGCCTCGCTGTCATCAACGATCAGCACGGTCAGTCGCTCGGGCGCCACGATCACCACGCCCTCCGCTGCGCCGCAAGCGAGCCAATTGTCGCGAGCAACGCATCGAGCTCCGTGGACTTGTCGAAGAAATAGCTCGCGCCGGCCAGCAGGGCATGGCGCGTGTACTCGGCGTGATTGCTGACGACAATGCACGTCGGACTTTCCGCCCTGCCATGCAGTTCAGCGAGAAGCTGGAAGCCGTTCACGCGCGGCATCCGGATGTCGAGCACGACAACGTCCGGTGCCTCCATGGCAATAGCCGCGAGTCCTGCCAGGCCATCCGCTTCCTGCGTGACCCGCTCGACGCCAGCGATTGCGGCGATCATCGCCGCGAGGCGCTCACGCACTGATTTTGTGTCGTCCACGACCAGAACTCGCACGCGCCCCTTCTGTCAGAAGTGATTCCTGAAGGAAGAATCGCCGTGTGCAGGGTCAGGACACATTGGCGCCCGTCCCAACGTGGCGTAGGACGTTGTCCTACCTCGCCATGGTCAGCTGATCAGTCCGTGCGCCAGCGCGTACCGTACGAGGTCGGCGTTGGTCGTCAGATCCATTTTCGCGAGCAGTCGCGTACGATGGGTGCTCACCGTCTTTACGCTAAGCCCCAGGTTGCCGGCGACCTGCGATGCGGTGAGGCCCGAGGCGAGAAGCAGCATCACCTCGTGCTCGCGATTGGTGAGCGCATCATGCGGTGTTGCGCCGCGGCCGGACGCCAGTTCCGCCGCAAGCTCTTGCGCGAGCTCAGGGCTTACATAACGCCGGCCGTGACCAACCTCCCGTATCGCTGTAAGAAGCTCGTCTTCCGCGCGACTCTTGTTGATGTAACCTGCGGCACCCGCCCGAATTGCGCGTTTGGCGTACAGCGCCTCCGCATGCATGCTCACCACCAACGTGCGCACTTTCGGCTCGTGCCGTCGTAAGTGCTCCAGCACATCCAGGAATTTGCCGCCCGGCATTGCGATGTCGAGCAGAAGCACGTCCGGCCGCGTCTGCGTCACCGCGGGAATCACGTCTGGACCCGTGACCGCTTCGCCTACAACCACGATGTCGCTGAACGGTTCGAGTGCATTGCGAAGCCCGCGCCGGACGAGAGCATGATCATCCGCGATGAGGACGCGGATCACGCCAAGTCTCCAACAGGATTCATCGGGAGAGGCAGTCGGAGCTTCACTGCTGTGCCGCACACATCGAGCGCGACGATCTGGACGCTCCCGCCGAAGGCCGCCGCGCGTTCGCGCATCCCCAGGAGCCCGAGTGAGCCGGCGCCGCCAAGCTGTCCAGGCTTGATACCGCATCCGTCATCGATCACGTCGAGGAGCAGCTCTCCTGCGCGCTCGGAAAGCCGTAAGACGACACTGATCGCCTCCGCGTGACGAACGATGTTCGTCAGACTCTCCTGCATCACGCGATACGCCGCCCGCGCACGCCCGATCTCCACATTGACCGGATCGAGCTCGAGCGTCATCGCGAGTCCGGTGCGGCGCGCGACGAGCGTCGCGTGAAGCTCGATCGCCGCGGCGAGTCCCAGGTCGTCGAGCGCTGACGGATGCAGCGCCATCGCAATGGACCGCGTACGCTGAAGCGTGGCATCAATCACTTCCGTCATTTCTGCAACGAGCGTGTTGATCTCCGGATTCTCCGTTGTGAGCCGGCCGAGTCGAGTGGAATCCATGCGGAGGACCGTGAGCGCCTGGCCCAGATCGTCGTGCACTTCGCGCGCGATCGAGGCGCGCTCGGCGTCTTGCACCGAGTCGAGTCGCAGCGCGAGGGCGCGAAGCTCGTTCGCCGTCGAGCGTCGTTCGGTGATATCGAGATCGGCGCCAATCATCACTTCAGGTGCGCCATGCTCATCAAGCGACCAGTGTCCCTGCGATAATACCCAGCGAACTTCCTGTTCAGGCGACACGATGCGGAATTCCGCCTGATAGTCGATTCCTCGCGTGACCGACTCGCGCAGCCGCTGTGTCACCCAAGAACGATCCTCGGGATGCACGAGTTCCTTGAAGGCATCACCCGTGGAGGGATACGTCCCCTCGGGAAGTCCGCAGGCGGGACCATCTCCCTGCAGGGTGGTTACGAGATTCGACCTGAGATCCCAACTCCAGACGCCAATCCGCGCCGCACCGAGTGCCAGGTTGAGTTGTTGCGTGCGATGGCGAATGGTTTCTTCACTCGAGCGCAGTTCATCAAGCATGTTGCGGCGCTCGGTCACGTCGAGGAAATACACCGCGAGCCCCTGCGCCGATGGAAACGCACGCACTTCAAACCATCGTTCAAATGGCGGATAGTAGTCTTCGAACTTGACGACGACGTTGTCCGCCATCGACCGCAAGAACTGGTGATGAAACGACGTGTGCACTGATTCAGGAAACACGCTCCAGACTGTCTTCCCGGCGAGTTCGTCCCGCGAGTGCCTCAGCAACCGCTCGGCTTCGTAGTTGACGTACGTGAAGCGCCACTCTGCGTCCAACGTGTAGAACGCGTCGGTGATGCTCTCGAGGGTCGCGGTAAGACCTGTCGCGACGTTCCAAACCGCGTCCTGCGCCTCGTGGCGCGCCGTGATGTCCTGCGCGACGCCAGCGACCCGATAGATGCAGCCACTGTTATCGCGGATTGGAAACGCGCGATCGGAGATCCATCGAACCGTGCCGTCTGGACGCACAATTCGGTACTCCTCATCGTACGTATCGGTTTCGCGGCGCGCCGCCGCGGCCAGCGCCGCAGCCCGATCGTCCGGATGGATGAGGTCCGACCAGAGTTGCGGCGCGGCGTACAGATCAGCGCAGGGGCGACCCCAGATGACTTCGAAGGCCGGACTGACGTAGATGACTTCACCAGACGGCACGCTGGCGAGCCAGAACACTTCCTCGATGTTGTCGGCAAGTTGGCGAAAGCGCTCTTCCCACTCACGTCGGATTTCTTCGGCGCGATGCCGATCAGTCACGTCGTGAAAAAAAATTGCGATGCCATCGGGCGATGGATGGATGCGGCTCTCGAACCAGAGCTTGTACGGCTCATGATAGTCTTCGAGAAACACGAACACGCGTTCATCCATCGCGCGATGATAGGCATGGTAGAACGGCTGGCCGACGCCCTCTGGGAACTCCGTCCAGATGCGCTTCCCGATCATCTGGTCGGGAGTGCGTCCGAAGATTGAGGCGGCTTTTGCGTTCACATGCGTGTACCGCCACTCGCGGTCGAGCGCGACGAATGCGTCGCTGACGCTCTCAAGGATCCGCGCTGCCTGCGCTCGTGCTTCGTCTGCCTCCGCACGGGCGACGTCCGTCGCCCTCACCAACCCCGATACGCGCGGATGATCGGTGATGTCTTGGATGGTGCCCCACAGGCGCGCTGGCCGCGTCGCATCAGAGGCGCTGTATTCTGCCCGCAGGTGGAAGTGCCGGACGATGCCATCGGCGCGGACGAACCGGATCTCGATATCGAGTGTGGCGCCAGTGCACGCGCGAGCCCACGCCGCACGAAAAGCCGCGACGTCATCCGGATGTCCGTGAGCGAACAAGTATTCCGGTGACTCGTCCGCGTTCGTGTCATCGAGGCCAACGACACGGCGCGCGTCGGCCGAGTAGACGAGCCGGTCGTCATCGATGATGTACTCCCAGCTTCCGACCTCGACAACGCTCGGCGGACGCCCACTTGCCGCGCTCCGAACCGCGTAATCCGCTTTCACTGTCGAGTGCGCCCTGAAGAAGGAGATGTCCAACTGGGTTTGAGTATCAACTTACAGTCAGCCAATGCGGAGTCCAGAGTTATCCGCCTTGGCCCCTGTTGCCATCCGCCTTACCCCGGTAATCTCCGACAAACCGACTCGCCATTGAGAAAGTCAAAAGCTGCCGCCGTTAGCGCGCCGCATTCCCGAACGTCGCAGTAGTAAGCACCAAGAGGTTTTGCCCGTCCTTGGCCAGCGGGTTTCGGAATACGAAGTAGATGTCGTGCACACCAGCCGTCGGCTGTAACGACGCGCGAAGCATCGTCGGCGCCCCCATCATTGCGGCCGGTTCAATCGCCGCTGTCTCGCCCAACAACGCGCCAGTCGGTGTGCCGAGCCTCACTTCGACCTTTCCACCCACGCTATTGAGGTACTGCACCGGCGCACTCGCCGAGAACACAACTTCCGTGATTCCCGTGAGGTCGAGCGCCTTGAAGCCGACGTACGCGCCGGACTTTGCGCCAATGGTGACTTCCACAGGCGCCTGGGTTCCACTGAACTTCGTCACGCCGTCACTCACCTCGCCCGTGGCCACAATCACGGTCGGAACGCGGAGCACCAGACTCTGCTCAGCGGCGCTGCCAAGGAGACCGTTTGCGCCCTTATCGGTGTACGAGGCGCGAAGAACCACCGCACCTTTCCCCGAGCTGTCTTGCGCGGTGCTCGGTGAGTAGGTGCCGCTAACGGGCAGCGATGGCGTGGCGGGCGCAGCGCCGAGGCTGAGGACGTACGCTGCGATTCGCGACGCCTGCGCATTGGTGAGCTGAGGGTGTGGAGGCATCATCACCTGGCCCCACACTCCCGTTCCGCCTTCGCGAATCTTTGTCGCGAGCCGCTTCGCAGCGGTCGTGTCGCCACGGTATTTCTGTGCGACTGCTTCGTACGCCGGTCCGATGGACTTTCCGCTCATCTGATGGCACGACAGACAGGTGCCGCTCTGGACGAGCTGCCTGGCTTCCGCGTGCGGCGCCGGCACAGGCGACTGGTGGCCCTGTATGACGACCGGTTTCGGGATCCCCTCCTTCAAGTACTCCGCTCTCACCATCACACGCTCGGCAGCGATACCTCCGCTCTCCAGCGATCCGTCTTCGCGATCGGTGACGTGCACGGCGTATCGAATGGGCACGCTGGGAAAGAAGAAGGTCTGATTGCCGCCCACCAGTTCGATCGCGACCTTCGGTGGCTCATTGCCGGCGACGACTTGCACCTGTGCGGAGCCATGTGCGCCCTTTGGATCGGTCGCAGTAAGCGTCGCAGTGTAGAGACCTGGTTGATCGAGCGTCAGCGTCGGGTTGGCTAGTGCGAGTGTGCGGAGCACAGTGCCGTTACCGCGGCGGATAGTCCACTCGTACCGAATCGCGTCACCGTCTGCATCCGCGGTGCCTGCCGACGACAGCGTGATGCGCAACGGCGTCGCGCCGGCAGCGTTGTCCACTGCTGCGACGACGGTCGGTGCGCGGTTGCCCGCGTTGTATTCGATACGTACGAGCCGCGCATCGTCGTTCCCGCTAAACCAACGCGTTCCGTATTCGAGCATGTACAGGTCGCCGTTCGACGCGAACGCCATGTCAATCGGATTGCTGAACTTCTGGCTCGGCATGAAGCGCTCC
>JBDTXZ010000267.1:0-5778 GCA_040005935.1 bacterium
AAGTCAGTGCTCGATGCGTGGCTCGCTCCACTGAAGGACGTCGGCACTCGGCGCAACGTCATCGAGAAGATTGGCAATACGGATCATCTGTCGTTCACCGCGCTCGGACTTCCTGGTTTCAACACGATTCAGGATTACGCCGAGTACGACACGCGAATGCATCACACGAACATGGACTTCTACGAGCGCATCAAGCCCGACGAATTGAAACAGGCGGCCGTGGTGCTGGCGTCGTTCGCGTATCAAGCCGCCATGCGCGCGGAGAAGTTTCCCAGGGCGGGCGTCGCTCCGACCCTACCGTGATGTGCTTGTCCCACCAACGATCTAGCGCCGCGCTGCGGATTTCGTTTGCAAGATGATAACGCAATCGGGCTCACTCGCCAGCGATGCTGGCAGCGTCAGTGTCACTCCGCTCTCCGATTGTGCGACACCCACCGTTGCGCCGCCATCGAGCATCGTCGCCTTTACGACGCGCGCACCGAAGTCCGGTAGCGACAGCTGGCGATCAGGCCAACTGAGTACATGCACGAACACGGTGTCGCCACGACGAGTGGTGACGCCCCACTCGCGCGGCGAAACTGGGCCACCGCGCGTGCCATACACTGCTGTGCCATGCGTCTTGAGCCAGGCGCCCATCGCTCGCAGCCGCTCGCCGGCTTCGGGTTGAATTGTGCCGTCGGGTCGCGGCCCGATGTTCAAGAGCAGGTTTGCGTCGTTCCCTGCCGCGCGGACCAGGAACGTGATTAGCTCGTTGACAGACTTGAACTTCTTGTCGGTGATGTTGAAGCCCCACGATTGATTCATCGTCAGCGATGATTCAAGCGGTAATGCGCCGATCTCCTTCGTGTTGAAGCCCGCGGTGTTCGCGCCTGGCAAATCCTGCTCGAATGTCTGGACGTCCTCGTCCGGCAGCGGCGCCTTGTGATGATTCGGGACGATGAGCGCGCCCGGCTGCAGACGATGGATCAATGCGTAGGTGCGCGCGAGTCGCCAGTCTGCATCCGGCTTGTCCCACATGCCGTCGAACCATATTCCGCCGATGGGGCCATAGTTCGTGAGTAATTCTTCGAGTTGCTTATCCATGAAATCGATGTAGCGCGTCCACTCGCCTGATTCGGGACGGCCTGTCGTGCGCCCGGTCCCGCCGCGCGGAAAGAAGTCGGGATGATGCCAGTCGAGCTGCGAGTAATAGAAGAAGAGCTTGATGCCTTGCTTCTGGCATTCTTCCGCCAGTTCCTTCAGCGGGTCGCGCTTGAAGGGTGTAAAGTCCACGATGTTGTACTTCGTCGCCTGGGTTGCGAACATCGAGAAGCCGTCGTGATGACGCGAGGTGATGGTGATGTATCCAACACCGGCGGCCTTGGCGAGCGACACCCAATCGTGCGCGTTGAACTTTACGGGATTGAATGCCGACGCGAGCCATTCATACGTGTCGACGGGAATGGCGCGCTGCTGCATGACCCACTCGCCCTGTGCGAGCTGGCTGTACACGCCCCAGTGGATGAACATCCCGAACTTCGCGTCGCGATACCATTGGCGCGCAGCGAGTCGTTCGGCGGGCACTGGTGTCTGTGCAGCAATGGTCGATGTCGCCGCCAGGAGCAGCGCACCTGCAGCAATGATGCAACGGATTCGATGAGTTCTCTTCATCTCACGCTTCCAGTTGATTGGGGAGGCAGTGTCATCCTGCGCGCATCGTCATCCCGCACGAGCGACCGCTCGTGTCGGGATCCTCGATCCGTCGCGCGTGGCCGGCTCACGGCGCGGCGATGGGAGATCCCGACACTCGCTTCGCGATTGCGGGATGACAGGGACCAGTTGAAACCACCGATCCTCGCTTCCCTCGGAACAAGTCAGCTCGCGGCAAAGCAGTAGAACAATCCCGCGCCGCCTGTCGAGACGAGATTGGCCTGGCCACATCCGCGCGACGGATGGGCGGCATTCCACGACGTCGAGCCGCCGCCCGTGCGATCATGGTGGCCCAACATCGCGCTCCCGGTCGCCGAGTCGCTCGTCCAGTTGTTGCAGCTCGTGTCCGCGGTGCCGGGCAATGCGCGCCCTTCGGAATCCGAGCCCGTCAGCATGTCATGCTGGTTCGGCGTATCGCCCACGCCGTTCACCGGGAGCGACTTCTCAGAAATCGCGTTCAGCTTATTGACCTGATTGCGATCGCGCACGATGTCGCCGTGCAAGTCCGGAACGTCTTTCGCGATCAGCGCGCCCTTCGCGTTGTGCCACGGCCCTGCGCCGATACGATCGCGTGCGTTGATGGGTTTACCATCCGTGCCGACGCCGCTCAGGTACGCATGCCACACGCGACCATCCGGCAACTTCGCGCCGACGGCGTCCGCGAGCGCGGCGCAATGTGCGTCGGCGCCGGCAAGTCCGCCGAGATTTGCGCCGTCGCCCTTGCCGACGCTCGTGACGAAGAACGTCATGGGAGCGGGCGGCAGCGCCGGCGCGGGATTCTGCGCGCCTGCACGTGATGATCCCAGCGAGACGGCGGTAAGGCCAGCGAGAACCAGGAGGGGGGCACGCATGGACTGCTCCGTGGACGAGGGTGTGCGAGAACGAGGCATTGCGATAGTGTACCGCGCCGCGACGGTTCTTTCCAGCCGAATGAGCGTGAGCGTGAAGCTTACGCTCGCGCTCATAGCTCGATTGTCAGCCCCTTCGCGGCATACTTTCTTTCATACACCGCCCCCTCGACACGGATACCAAGCCCCGGCGCATCGCTGACCGTGTATTGTCCATTCGAGTAGTGGTAGCCGTCCTCAACGATCGCGTCGCACGTAGACCGGTCATCTTCGGCGGCGATCACGTTCGGCACGACCTTGGCGAAGTGGAGCGCCATCAGGAATCCGATACGCGATCCCCAGTTGTGAGGGACGGTTACCGCACCGATGGGAGCACCGAGTCGCGCGAGCTCGAGGTTCCCCAGAAATCCACCGCGCCGGATGTCCATCTGTAGGACGTCGATGATCCGCTTCGGTTGCACATACGGGCGGAATGGTGCGACCTGCATGAGATTCTCGCCATCGGCAATCAGCGTCTTCAGGCCCGCCGCAGCGATGCGCTCGCGAAGGTGCGTATACTGCTCGACGCTTTCGGGAAACGGCTCTTCCATGAAAAAGACATCGTCGCCCGCGGTCGCCTCGAGAAAGCGCCACGTGTCTTCGACGTCGCGCTGGTACCCGTTGTTCGCGTCCACCATGATCTTCACGCCGCGACCGACGGATGCACGCACCGCCTTGGTGACTTCGATGTCGCGCCGCAGGCCGGCCTCGTTGTCCATCCACTTCCAGCCGCGACCTGTCTTCAGCTTCACTGCGGTGTAGCCTTTCTTTGCCGCTTCTTCCGCCTCCTCCACCACCGCACGCGTGCCACGATCCGAAAACCAGATGTCGCTGAAGTAGAGCGTCCCATCGTACAGGTCGACCCTGTCACGAAGGGACGGCCCGATCAGTTGCCACGCGGGCTTGTTCTCGAGCTTGCCGAGCAGGTCGAAGAGCGCGCTGTCGAGAAACGGATACTGGAGCAGCAACCGTTCAAACGCTGGAGCACGGCCGGTCACGCGGCCCTTCTCCATGGTGTAGACGTCGTGGACGTCGACGCCCACGAGCGCGCGCACTGCCTGGAGAAACTCGGCATTGGGGAGTGCGTATTCCATCACACCCACGCCTTCCACGCCTTGGTCGGTAAGCACGCGAATGAGGGTGTTGGTGTACGAGTGTCCCTTGGGTTCCGAATCGTACGAGTTCATCGTCACGAACTTGTGGAACCGGCCATCGACGGGCGTGAGCGTCAGTTTCGTGATGCGCGCGGCGGAGGAGCGCGACGCAGCCATCAGTGGGATGCGTTCGAGTGCCATGGACGACAGCGAGGCGGCGGCGGCGGAGTGGAGAAACGTGCGGCGGTTCATTGTCCCGTCACTGGCAGAGGGATGAGAGCCCAAAGTGACGGCACGAGCCGCTCCGAATCAACAGTACGGAGACTGAAGGCACCGCGACCCCGAAGGGACAGCAACGCTGGTGCTGCCCCCTCCTACTGCACGCGACCGCGAATGGCCTGCCCTGGAAACACTCCAATGCGCAGCGCTCCCGCTCGCACCACCGGCACTCCATTCACGATCACATCACGAATGCCCTTTGGAGGCAACGTCGGTTGCCGGTAGGTGGCGCCGTCTATGACCGAGGACGCATCGAACACGACCACGTCCGCCGAGGCGCCCGTTTGAAGCCGGCCTCTCAGCGCCATTGCCGGGACACGATGCTCCACCCGGCGCGCGGGCTCGATCGTCATCTTGCGAAGCGCTTCCATCAATGAAAGCGTCTTGAGATCGCGCGCGTAGTGGCCGAGCACGCGTGCGAATGTTCCTGCCACGCGTGGATGCGCGACGTTGCCGTGAAGAATGCCGTCGCTCGCAATCATCGGCAGTGAATCGGCAACGGCGTCGGTCACGACGCTTTCCGGATTGTTGTACTCGATCACGAAGCCACCGATGGCGCGGTACTTCGCGAATGTCTCCCTCGTCAACCGTTCACCGGTCGCGGCCCACTCGAAGCGCTGGAATTTCTTGTCCGACCAACTCTTCCAGTTGTCGACGTCGGCGCCCTCGATCTCGGACATGGATGCCGTATACGGATACACCTCGGTCGTGATATCCAGACCGCGCGCACGCGCGCCGCGAATGAGTTGAAGTCCGCGTGGCGTGTCTTCGCCAAGGGAGCTCTGGATGTGCACGATGTGCGTCGGCGCTCCCGTAATCGCCGTCGCCGCGATCACCTCTTCGGTTTCAAGGAAATACTGCGGTTCAGGGAGCGTCCGCATGTGGACGTGCACGGCGGCGCCGTACTGTGCTGCGACGCGATACACCTCCAGGATCTCCAGTGGTGTCGCCGCGGGTGTCAGCTCGATCACCATGCCGGCCGCCACCGCACCGCGCCGAAAACCCTTATCGACCAGTGACACCAATTCGCGCAGCTCGGCGGTGGTCATGGCGCGCGTCTTCGCCGGGCCTAAGGGCGCTTCCTTTCCCGGGTCATGCATCACACGGATGCGAACGTCGGTGTGCCCGATGCTCACGCCGTGATTGATGATCGACGTGCCGGCACGAGCAGCGTACCAGGAGTCGACATCATCCGTACCGCCTTCCAGCTCCAGCGCCGTCGTCGTGCCGTCAAGCACCTCGACCCGGTACCCGGCGGAATCCTGTGCATGCTGATGCAGGTCGATGAACCCGGGAGCCACCACCATTCCGCGGGCATCGATCGTGTCGCGCCCGTGCAGTGGTTGCGACGACACGGCGTGAATGAAGCCGTCTCGTATTCCGATGTGTCGCGACGAATCCATCCCTGACGCCGGGTCCATCACGCGCCCATTCACGATGACCAGGTCGTACGTCTCCGTACTCGTGCGCGAAGCACTCGTGCAGGCTGCGACGAGTCCGAGCGCGAGAGCGATGGGCAGAGCGGAACGCGTCATGGAACGGGGAGAGGGTTTGTCCTGATGTAGCTGCGTCCAACGTCTCGGCGCAATGACGATCGAGACAGCGCTCGCCGCTTGCCGGCTGTGCCGGCGGCCGCCCGCATGGGCTTGGTTGGTGACAACAACTTGGCTGGGCACGTGTTCTGCCTGTTGACACTGCCTAACCAACGAGAGTGACCAGATGTCCGAAGAGCGCACAGGCTACAAGCACGACGCGAGCGACAAGAAGCTCGACCAGTCCGCCGAAGCAGCGTCCGACGCTGCAAACGAGCACGCGAAGCATGCGTCCGG
>JBDTXZ010000268.1:0-5764 GCA_040005935.1 bacterium
TTTGCTTGACGAGCTCGGGGCGGGCACGGATCCGCAGGAGGGCGCAGCCATCGCTGCCGATTCCACCGCAGCAGCGTCGCTCACTGTGGCG
Organism: bacterium; assembly: GCA_040005935.1. GTDB lineage: Bacteria > Gemmatimonadota > Gemmatimonadetes > Gemmatimonadales > Gemmatimonadaceae > AG11. Next base: position 92 of record JBDTXZ010000268.1, read on the forward strand.
GAGTCAGGGGCGAGTGGATCGGCTGTGGCGCCAAAGGCCGGTATTTGGAAGCTCGCCGTCGCTGTCGGCAATGCCATCAAGCCCATTGCGGACTTCAATCTCATCAGCATGCGACCGCGCAGCGAAAAGCGAAACGGAAAGGTGGGACTCTACTACCTCGGCAACTGGCCGGGTGAAACGGGTCCGGTTAGTGCACCCAGCAAGGCGCCGGCAGCGCGGTATCAGCCGCCGTCAGGTTTTATCGAAGTCACGCAACAAAATGCCGACACGCGGCTTTCGGAGCATTTCACGCTTCGTGATTTTCTGACGCACGATCAACCAGCTGTCTGGCCCAAGTATCTCGTGATCGAGATGCGAAACGTCGACAAGCTGGAGCTGATTCTCAGTGATCTTGCCTCGCACGGCATCAACGTGAAGGGCGTGCACGTGTTGAGCGGATTTCGCACACCACAGTATAACAAGGGTGGAGGCAGCACCGGCGGTCGAGCAGGGCTGAGTCGGCATATGTACGGCGACGCGGCCGACATCTTCATCGACAACGATGGCAATGGAGTAATGGACGACCTCAACCGGGACGGGAAAGTGAACATTGACGATGCCCGTGTGATTCTGCAGGCGGAGGACAGGGTAGAAGCCGCGCATCCGGAGCTGATCGGTGGGGGAGGCGTCTATCCCGCTGAGTCCGGGCACGGTCCTTTCATACATATCGACGCCAGGGGCTACCGTGCCCGCTGGGTCGGATCCGGAGGAGGATGATGAGCGAACATCGGCGGGACAAGGATGGCGTCGTGGCACCGGCCAAGGGCCCAATTGATCGGCTGGGCCAGGTGCTCAAACCGGAAGACGGCGTAATCGAGATCCCTGGTATTCGCCAGAGCGACCTCGAGCCGTACGTGGGACTCCGCTATCTCTCCAAGCTGTTCAAGTTGATGGGAGTGATACTTGGGTTGTTGCTGCTCGCAGAAGTGGTAACGGGAGTCATGGCTCAGGGCAGCGCGGCCGTTCCCACACTACTCGGCGAAGCAAGCAGGCTGATCGTGCTTGCCGGTCTGTTGTGGGGCGTCGGCGATCTCGCGATCCTGCTCATCGACGTCGGTCATGATGTCCGCGCGGCGCGAATTCTCCTCGCTCGGCAAACCCGCGCCCTCCATGGACCATCGGTCGAAACACAGATTCCAGGCGCACCGCCTGAGTTCGTCGAGCGGGCTCCCCGGGCATAAGCCGACGAGGCTGGTATGATCGTTGCCTTGGATGGCTGAGAAAATCCTCCCACTCCTTTTCGATCGAGGCCCGACCATGTTATTCACCATTGCGATCGTTCTTCTCGTCCTCTGGGCCCTTGGATTCTTTGCCTTCCACGTTGGTGGCGGACTCATTCACGCGCTGCTCGTGATTGCCCTCATCGTGATTGTCTACCGCCTCGTGACCGGCCAGCGCGTCGCGTAGCGCTTCTCGCTTACGATACAGAGGGCGGCTCGCGAACTGCGAGTCGCCCTCTTTGTCGTCTGAGCAAGCCGAGCGAGGCGTTTTCATCCTGAGCGAGCGGAGCGAGTCGAAGGATCTGCACTTCGGTCTCGGCGCTTGTGCCGCAACCGCCAGCCGCGCACACTCCGCCGCATGCCAGCGCAGCTCACCGATCTCTACGTCGTCACGCACACCCATTGGGATCGCGAGTGGTATCACACCGCTGAGCGTTTTCGACAACGCCTCGTACGCTTGGTCGACGAGCTGCTCGACGACCCGCCGCCTTCCGGCGAGAGCTTTCTGCTCGACGGACAGTCCATCGTTCTCGAGGACTATCTCGCTATTCGGCCCGAGCGTGCGGCCGAACTCGCCACGCTCTTACGCGACGGCCGGCTCGAGGCCGGTCCCTGGTACGTTCTTGCCGATGAATTGATTCCAAGCGGAGAGGCCCTCGTTCGCAACCTGCTCGTCGGCCGAGAAGTCGTGCGACGTCTCCGCGCCGACCCACCGCCCGTGCTCTATTGCCCCGACTCGTTTGGGCACCCCGCCATTCTCCCCGATATCGCCGCTGGATTCGGTTGCAATGTGATTGTGCTCTGGCGTGGCTACGCCGGAACCGCAGATGTTGCCCGATGGCGCGGCGCTTCGGGACACACCGCGCTCATCTATCACCTTCCTCCCGACGGCTACGAATTTGGCAGCAGTCTGCCAGTCGGTCGCGAACTGGCCGCGCAGCGTTGGGACCGCATTGCGCCCGTGCTTGCGCCGCGCGCGACGACCGGCGTAGCACTCCTGTTCAACGGCGCTGACCATCATGCGCGCCAACGCGATCTCGCTGCCGCACTGAACGCGCTTCAATCGGCTGCGACACCCGTTCGCGTGCACGCCACATCACTCGGCGCGGCCTCCCGCGCACTCGTCGAAGCGTCGCGGCATGCTCGTCTCGCCGAGACAGACGGCGAGCTACGCGATTCGTACGGCTACACGTGGACACTGCAGGGCACCCTTGCCGCGCGCGCGGCGCAAAAGCGGCGCAATGCGATTGCCGAACGACGCCTTGTGCGAGACGTCGAACCGTGGATCGCACTCGCCGCGAATGGTGGCGACGCTCCTGCGCGCGCGCTTTTGAGTGCGGCGTGGCGTACGCTCTTGCAGTCACATCCGCACGACACGCTGTGTGGCACGTCGATTGACGCGGTCGCCGATGCCTTCGATGCTCGAATGGCGTCCGTTGACGCCCAGTCGAGAGGCCTTCGCGACGATGCGCTACTCGACGTCGTCGCGCATCATCGCGAGAGGGCGCGAGAGAATGCGGCTGCATGGCGACCCGCGGTTCTCGTGCGCAATCCGGTCGCACGGCCGCGCGGGGGTGTGGTTGAGCTCACGCTGAGCGCGACGCGTGCCGACATCGCGGTCGGCCCTGGCTCCGCGCAACGGCAAGGTGCCCGTCGCCCCGAGACGACTTGGGGTGTATCAGGCGTCTCACTGCAAATACTGGCGACGCGAGAAACGGTCGCACTGACGGAGTCTCCGCGCGCGTATCCGGACGCCGACCTTGTCGCTGAGGCGCGCGCCGTCGGATGGATCGACGCGATTGGAGGCTACAGTGTCGAGACGCGATTGCATGGCGCACGCTCGCGAAGGACCGTGTCACATCGCGTCGTCGCAACCGGACGCGTACTCGATAACGGCCGCGTGCATATCGCTGTCGACGCCAAGGGTGAGATTTCGTTCGAAGATCGCGAGCTCGGTCGGCAAATCATCAATGCGGTATCGCTCGAACGAGCCCGAGATGAAGGCGATCTCTACACGCCAGCCATTCGTGAATCGATTCCAGTGGGACCAGCGCGGAGCGTTCGCGTGTTTCATCGCGGTCCGATTCGTGGAGAAATTGTGATCGAGTATGCGGTGAGTGCCAAGAAGGCTCGCCCCGCCAACTTTTGTCGATTGCACATTCAGCTCGACGCAGATTCTCGCGCGTTGCGCGTGGTGGTGCGAGGTGACAATCGCTCGCCTGATCATCGGTTGCGTTTGCGCATTGCGACTGGCCTGACGAATGCGACGACGGTTGCCGACGCGGCCTTTCTCCCAGTCGCGCGCGTCGCTCGATCGCTCAGTGCCGGCGATGAGACGATGGAGCACGTCGTGCCGACGGCTCCGCTTCATCGTTGGGTCGCGCGATTCACCAACGAGGCGGGTGTTGCGCTCGCGTCGGACGGTCTCGCCGAATACGAGAGCACCACCGACGGGAACATCTTCGTGACGTTGCTCCGCGCGGTCGGCGAGCTTTCGCGAACGGATCTTCCGGAGCGACCGGGACACGCGGGCTGGCCAGCGTCTACTCCCGGTGCGCAGAGTATTGGGCCCTACGAAGCACGCTTTGCGCTGCAACTTGTCGGCGCCGACTCGCCTGATGTGCGCGATGAGATCGAGCACTTCGCCGAAGACGTGCTACTTCCGATAACCGGTGAGACATTGCGCTCCAATCTTCTCCCCGCAACTCGTGCTGGAGGGTTGGCGCTCAGCGGCGCAGGCCTCGCGTTCAGTGCGGCGATGCCAGCACGCCGCGACGGTTGGATTGCCCTTCGATGCGTCAACCATCGCGCATCGAGTGTGGAAGGCGCCTGGCACGTCGGCCGAAGGATAGCGGAAGCCGTGCGTGCTCGTCTCGACGAAACCCCTCTCGAGGCGCTTACCGTCGCGGAGAACGTCGTGCGATTCACCGCGGAGCCGTTGGCGATCATCACGATTCTCGTCCGCTAATCAACGCCTAGGTTCAATACGGTTCAGATAGAGGTTGTCATCCCGAAGGAGCGAAGCGAGTGTCGGGATCTCCTTCCTGGCTCTGTGGCGTTCGTCGCGCGTGGACAGAAGATCCCGACACGCGCTCGCTGCGCTCGCGCCTGCGGGATGACATCTTTCGCACCCTAACCGAACAGCATTGCTCAACGTTGGCGTGAACCTGCTGGATAACAGTCGGTCAGCGCACGGAAGCTAGCACTCGTCCAGGAGTCAGCAACAGTTAAACGGCTTTTAGGGAGTGGCAAACTTTGTCATAAGACCAGAGCGCCACACCTCTGACGACAGTTCAACTGTAGCCGCCCCCCGGCGCGACTGTTTCGCTGGTTGACCACCGCCCATGCCTTGCACGTGTCCGCAGCACGTGCAGGTCCTGGAACGACAGAGATGCAATCCGCGTTGATCCGCTCAATCCGCGTGAATTCGCGTTGGGTTCGTTCCCCTCCCAACCGCCGTTAAGCGAAAGCCGCCTGGTCACGCGAGGGTCGGAGCTGGCGCGGATTCACGTGGATGTTGCGGATCGCGTTCGCTCACCCGCGAGCCGATCCCGCCACGCGTCACCAAGCATCGTCGTCGCTAACACGGTGAGCACCAGCGCGACTCCCGGCGCCAACGCGACCCACGGCGCGACCACCAGGAGGTCCCGGCCGCCCGCGATCATGTTGCCCCAACTCGGCGCCGGTGGTTGAATGCCCAGCCCGAGAAACGACAATCCACTCTCTAGCAGAACCGCATTGCCCACGCCCAGCGTCGTCGCAACCAATGCCGGCCCCACAGCGTTCGGCAACACATGACGAAACAACACGCGCGACGACGTGGCGCCGAGCGCCGTGGCTGCCGGAACGAACGGACGATGCCGCACGGCAATCACCTCGGTGCGCACGAGTCGCGCGATTCCCATCCAGCCAGTGAGCACGAGAACAGACACAATTGTAACAAAACCAGGCTGCCAGAGCGCGACACCCACGAGCAACAACACGAGTCGGGGCAGGGCGAGCAACACATCGGCCACTGCAGTGACCGTCCGGTCAACGACGCCTTCGCACCAACCGGCAAGTGCGCCGAGCAACGTGCCAAGCGCGCCGGCGACAAGCGACCCCACCACACCGACCACGAGCGAGAGTCGCCCCGCCAGCATCATGCGCACCAGGATGTCGCGTCCAAACCGGTCTGTCCCGAACAGGTGCCACGCACCGCGCGCGTCGCGTGACATCGGCGATACCAGTCGGCGCGCCAGCACGTCGTCGATGCGCAATGGGTCGCGCGACGCCAGCGCGGGAACAAGGACGACGCCCGCCGCGAGCGTTATCAAGATGATCAGCGCCACACGCTCAGATCGACTGGTCACGTTGAGCGACCGTTCACCGTTCACCGTTCACCGTTCACCGTTCACCGTTCACCGTTCACCGT
>JBDTXZ010000269.1:0-5744 GCA_040005935.1 bacterium
GTCATCCCGCAGGAGCGAGCGCAGCGAGCGAGTGTCGGGACCTACCGTACGATCCGCGAAGCAGGCCGAGGTTGGAAGAATAGTAGATCCCGACATTCGCTCCGCTCATGCGGGATGACAGAACGTGATGGCGTTGCGTCCACCAGTTGAGCTCACCGGTCCTTCGCTTCGCTCAGGACGACAGACTATTCGCTGCCCAGCTCGAGTCCGTAAAAACGCACGACATTGTCGAAGAAGAACGCCTGACGGCCGGCCGACGTCCAATCGGACGTGAATGCATCAACGAGCGCGCGCCATGCGTGCTCACCGCCGGCGATCGTGACGACTGGCCAGTCACTTCCATACATGAGGCGCGCCGCGCCGAAACACAGCATCGCGTGTCGGGCGTACCTGAAGAGGCCTTCTTCTCCACGCTGTGCCGGACGCGCCTCGGTGAGGAGGCCCGACAACTTGCACGCGACATTCTGATGTTCGGCCAGCCGAGCCAGGTCAGTCGCCCACGGCTCGAACGCGTCGTTGCGGATGGCGGGCTTGCCGCAATGGTCGAGAACGAACTTCGTATCGGGGCAACGACGAACCAGTTCGGTGATCTCCGGCAGTTGATCGGCGGTCACGCAGAGATCGAACGTGAGCTCATTTCTGCCGACCTCCTGTACTCCGCGCACGAACTCCGGCTGGAGCGCGAAGCCCTTCGGATGTCCCTGGATGTTGTGTCGCACGCCAACCACGCGTTCACGTTTCGCAAGAGCGTCGAGCGCGCGACACCTCGCTTGCGCATCGCAGAGATCGACAAATGCCACCGACCCGACGATTCGCGATTCCTTCTCCGCAAGCGCATCAACGAACTCGCACTCGGCGACATTTTCCGACGCGAGGCAATTCGCCTCCACGAACACGACACCATCGAGTGAGCCAGCCGTCAGCGACTTCAAGTCAGTCGGCAGGAAGGTGCGGTCGAGCGCGGCCATGCCGCTGATCCATGGGTAGTGAAGGGCAGTTGGATTCCAGAAGTGAACGTGTGCGTCGATCACTCGATGCGATTCCATCACGTAGCCTACGACCTCACCTGGGCGGATTTGTTCGAAACATGGACAATGACGGACGAGGTCACTATATCGGTTCAACCGACGACGTCAATAACCGGTGCTGATTCCCGACCCCAGGCGAGATGGCGATACACGCAGACGAGCAGGCGAATTCCTCGCTCAGACCGGCGCAGTTTCAGGTTGCGGCCACGTCGTTTCTCTCCCTGTTCGCGATCGTCGGCATTGCGCTCTACGGCCTACCGTTTTTCTACGACTTCATGGTGCGCGACTTTGGATGGTCGCGCGCGCAGGTGACCTCGGGCAACGCGGTGAGCAAGCTCGTGGTCGGCCCACTGCTAGGCTTTGCGGCCGGATGGATCGTTGATCGGTTCGGACCGCGACGGCTGATGATTGCCGGCATCCTCATGGCCGGAACCGCACTGGTGGGTTTGGGTTCGATCCACACGCTCACTGGCTTCTACGTCTTCTACCTCTTTAATGCGGTGGGCTACCTGTGCGGTGGCCCGCTGCCGAACCAGGTGCTGCTTTCGCGCTGGTTCACTGCCGCGCGCGGGCGCGCGATGGGCTTCGCGTACCTCGGCATTGGTGCGGGGGGCGCGCTCGTTCCGCTCGTCGCGGTGCGGTTGGTCCACGCGTACGGATGGCACGACGCGCTCCGCATCCTTGGTGTCGCCATCGTCGTCATTGCCCTTCCCTTCGCATTGTTCGTGAAGGAAGCACCGCCAACGAGCGCTACCGCGGCGAGCCAGCGACGTGCCGACGCGAAGGTTCCCATTCGCGATGTCGTGCGGCAGCCGGCGTTCTACCTGCTGATGATTGGCAGCATGTGTTCGATTGGCGCGGTGGGCGGCGCGAATCAGCATCTCAAGCTGTATCTCAGCATCGATCACGCATACACGCAACAGGCGGCAGCAGAGATTGCGTCGCTCACGTTGGCAGCAAGTCTCGTTGGACGACTACTCATGGGCTGGCTGGCGGACCACTGGCCCCGAAAGCGCGTGATGCTCCTCATTTACTTGCTGGTCGCAATAGCGCTGCCGATTCCTCTCGTCGCGACGACGCGCGGCGCGATCGTCCTCTATGCCATCGTGTTCGGCATTGGACTCGGCGGCGAGTACATGGTGATCCCGTTGATGGCGGCAGAGCTATTCGGCGTGCGAGTGCTGGGTCGGGCGATGGGGCTGGTGCTCGCCGCGGACGGCGTGGCCGAGGCGCTCGCACCGGTGATGGTTGGCCGGCTGCATGATGTCTCGGGCAACTATGTCAGCGGTTTTTCCGCGCTGATTGGATTGGCGATTGCGGGAGCGATCGCGATTGCCCTGCTTCCGACTCGAGGGCCACGCGCGGCGGAAGCGGGGTGAGGAGACTGTTGTCATCCCGCAGGCGCGTAGCGCGTGTCGGGATCCAGCATCCCTGCGCTGAGGGGTGCTTCGCGTGCGTGGACAGCTCCCGACGCTCGCTCGCTGCGCTCGCAAGTGCGGGATGACATCGCTTTGGACCTGAGGGTGCAGATTCTTCGACTCGCTCCGCTCGCTCGTGCGGGATGACATTCGTCCACCGTTGACACTCTTGAGGAACGTATGGCTGTAAAGACGATCGGCATCATCATGAACGGGGTCACCGGGCGCATGGGAATGAATCAACACCTCATTCGCTCCATCGTGGCAATTCGCGCACAGGGCGGCGTGCAGATGCCCAACGGCGACGTGATCATGCCGGATCCCATTCTCGTCGGACGCAACCACGACAAGTTGCGCGCGCTCGCCGACACGCACGGCATCGCGCGAGTCTCGGTAAACCTGGAGCAGGCATTGGCCAATGCTGACGACACCGTGTACTTCGATGCGACGCTCACAACGCTGCGCGCGGCGAACGTGCGGCGCGCGATCGCGATGGGGAAGCACGTCTACTGTGAGAAACCGCTCGCGATATCGACCGACGAAGCGCTGGAGCTGGCGCGCCTCGCGAAGGCCGCTGGTGTAAAGCATGGCGTCGTGCAGGATAAGTTGTTCCTGCCCGGCATCATGAAACTTCGCCGCCTCGTGGATTCCGGCTTCTTCGGCCGAATTCTTAGTGTCCGTGGCGAGTTTGGTTACTGGGTGTTCGAAGGCGATTGGGGTGGGCAGCCCGCGCAGCGCCCGTCGTGGAACTATCGTACGGCCGATGGCGGAGGCATCATCTCGGACATGTTCGCGCACTGGCGCTATGTGCTCGACCACACGTTCGGCGAAGTCACTGCCGTGCAGTGCATTGGTGCGACGCACATTCCCGAACGCATCGATGAACAGGGCAACCGCTATGCGGCCACGGCGGACGACGCCGCATACGGAACCTTCCTCCTCAAGCGCGGCAACGACGACATCATCGCGCAGTTCAACTCGTCGTGGGCGGTGCGCGTCTACCGTGACGAGCTGCTCGAGATTCACGTCGACGGAACACACGGCAGCGCCGTGGCGGGACTTCGCGGTTGCAAGTCACAGCACCGCGTCAACACGCCCAAGCCGACGTGGAACCCCGACGTGCCGAACCCCATCGACTTCTATGCGAATTGGCAGGAAGTGCCGGACAACATGCAGTTCGACAACGCATTCAAGATTCAATGGGAGAAGTTCCTGCGTCATGTCGCGGTAGACGCGCCGTTCATCCACGACTTCTACGAAGGCGCAAAGGGCGTGCAACTCTCGGAGCTCGGGTTGCAATCGTGGGCGGAGCGTCGTTGGCTCGATGTGCCTGTGCTTCCTCGCGCGTAACGCTCGATGCCACCAACCCTGACGCTTCCGTCGCATGATGGAACGCTTGCGCCCTTTACGCTGCACGAGGCGCCGACCTGGAGCGTGCCCAGCGCTCCGTTTCGCAGCCGTATTGCATTCGCCGCGGCGCACGTCGTCTGTGATCCGCTCCGCGAATTCGATGCGTCCGGCTCAGCGCCAATCGATTGGGACGCGACACTCGCGTACCGCCGCCACTTGTGGAAGTACGGCTTTTCGATTGCCGAGGCGATGGACACCGCGCAGCGCGGCGGCGGACTGACGTGGCCGGCCGCGAAGGAGCTGATTGCGCGCGCGTTGGCGGACGGCCGAGCGGAAGGTGGAGCTATGGCGTGTGGTGCAGGCACGGATCACCTGCTCGCGGGACCCACCGTCACGCTCGCCGACGTCGAAGAGGCGTACGCCGAGCAGGTGGGCTATGTGGAGAGCCAGGGCGGTCGAGTGATCCTGATGGCCAGTCGCGCGCTGGCCCGAGCGGCGACCAGCGCGGACGACTACGCGAGAGTTTACGGAAGCATACTGCGCCAAGCCAGCAGTCCCGTGATTCTTCATTGGCTCGGTGACATGTTCGATCCGGCGTTGGCGGGCTACTGGGGTACGCGCAATCTCGATGATGCCATGGACGTCTGTCTCGGCATCATCGCTGAGCATCGCGACAAGGTGGATGGCATCAAGATCTCGTTGCTCGACGCGCAGAAGGAGATCGACATGCGCCGTCGGTTACCGGCCGGCGTCCGCATGTACACGGGCGACGACTTCAATTATCCGCAGCTCATTCTTGGCGAGGGTGACGAGCACAGTGATGCACTGCTCGGCATTTTTGACGGCATCGCGCCTGCCGCCTCAGCGGCGCTTCAGGCGCTCGACGCCGGTGACATAGCGCGATACAAGGATGTGTTGGCACCGACGGTTCCGCTCTCTCGACACATTTTCCGCGCGCCGACGCACGCGTACAAGACGGGCATCGTGTTTCTCGCGTATCTCAACGGACATCAATCGCATTTTCGCATGCTCGGCGGCGCTGAGAGCGCGCGATCGGTGCTTCACCTTGCGGAGTTGGTTCGTCTTGCGGATGCAGCGGGAATGTTCGTCGACCCCGAATTGGCGGCATCGCGCGCGCGTGGTGTGTTTGCCGTCGCGGGAATCTCATGAGCGCGGCCGTCGCACCGCTCACCGATGTCCAGCGTCTGAGCTTCAATCAGGCGACCGCGGAGCGCGCGAGCTTGCCCCAGGTGATCGACAGCTGCGCGCGACACTCCGTGCCGTCCATCGGCATCTGGCGACACAAGCTGTCCGAAACCGGTGTGAAGACAACCGCTCAGCTGTTGCGTGATGCGGGCGTGTCGGTGTCGAGCATCTGCCGCGGGGGGATGTTTCCCGCGCTAACGGCGACGGATCGCGTAGGGCGCATCGAAGACAATCGTCGCGCGATTGACGACGCGGCGGAGATTGGCGCGGAAGTGCTGGTTCTCGTGTGTGGAGCGGCGCCGGATCGCGACATCGCGGCGGCGCGCGCGATGGTGGCCGACGGCATCGAAGCAATTGCGCCGCATGCGGCGGCGGCGGGTGTGCGACTTGGTATCGAGCCGTTGCATCCTGCGTTCGCGGCAGAGCGGTCGTGCATTACGACGTTACGCGAGGCACGGCTGATTGCGGAGCGTTTCGATCCGGCGATCGTTGGCGTGGTGGTGGACGTGTATCACGTCTGGTGGGATCCCGAGCGCGACGCGGAGATCGCGTTGCTGGGCCCGCGTATCGCGGGCTATCACGTGAATGACTGGCTGGTGCCGTCGCGCGATGTGTTGATGAGCCGCGGAATGATGGGCGACGGCGTGATCGAGTTGCGCGCGGTGCGCCGCGCGGTGGAGCGCGCCGGCTATCGTGGGCCGATCGAGGTGGAGATCTTCAACGAGACGTACTGGAGCATGCC
>JBDTXZ010000270.1:0-5735 GCA_040005935.1 bacterium
AGATCAGGAGTAAAAGGGGTACCCGATCCTGCGGTGGTGAGTTCCATCACCATTTTCTGTTCACGAATTAGTATACATACGGCAAACGCGCGTCAAGGCTGGCTTGGACTGATCCTCGCTCCCCGTTACAAACTCGGCTGGTGCCCAGGATCGCCGCACGGTCACCGAACCCCCGTCGTCCCCCTGCATGTATTACGCTCACCGCCTCGCTCATCGCTGTAGGGGACTCGACGATTGCGGACGCCGACGAGCGAAACCTCGATTCCGACCGCACCGCCTGCACACTGCTGCTCGCCTCACGCAATCCTGGGGCTCTACGACATCGACGCGGGATCATGCGGCACCGTCGACAAGAAAGGACGCGCCTGCCTTCCGCGCCGCGCGGGAACGCCGTCGCCCGGTAGCGGAACATCCGGCACGCGTGGGAGCTATACGCTTCGGGTCATCGCGCCAGACTTCAATGCCGAGAACCTCGCCATGGAGAATGCCTTCGACTATGCGGTACGTGCAACGAAGTCCGAATCCGACGTGACCAAGATGCGCGCCTCACAAGGCGTCGCGTTGCTACCGGACATGAATGCGGATCGCTCGGTGTTCAGGAACGAGCGCGTGCTCGGCAATCAGGATACCCTCTTCCCGAACGCGGGCCGGTCGTACGTCTATTGCGGCGCGGACGCGCGGCGTTGATTGATTGCGACATCGTCTCGCGCGACCGCGGCAGCGCCACGAACTGGCGGTCACCGGCTGCATTCACCCCTGCACCTGAGAAGACCAGGAGATCTCTGTAGTGATCAGTGTTTCACCAATACGCTCCCGATGGCTTTTGAGTCTGCTCATGGCAGCGGCGTGTGCATCGCCGCCGCCGATCGTCGTGCAACCAGCTCGCGCGCGTTACGGCGCGGTCGTCGATGCGAAGTTCACCGGTGCTGACGGAGATCGTGTCTCTGGCGAAGTGACATACCGGACCGTAGCCAGCGCGCTTGCGGCAGCGCCCGAAGCGTCGCAGGCGCCCTTCGTGATCCTGATTCGGAATGGCCGCTATCACGAGAAGTTGATCGTGGACAAGCCGTACATCACGCTGCGCGGCGAGAGTCGCGACGGAGCAATACTCACGTTCGACGCGACCGCGGACACACAACAACCTGAAGGCGGAACATACGGCACACGTGGGAGCTTCACGTTGCGCGTTGGTGCTCCCGATTTTCGCGCCGAGCACCTTACCATCGAGAATGCGTTCGACTTTCGCGCGAATGCGGCGCGTCCAGCGACAGATCCGGGGAAGGTCAAGAACACGCAGGCGGTAGCGCTGCATCTCGAGCGCGGCAGCGACCGCGCGATGATCCTCGATTGCATCATCTCCGGATGGCAGGATACGCTCTACGCAAACGCTGGCCGGGCGTACTTCAAGGACTGCGTCATCCTTGGCAGTGTCGATTTCATCTTTGGCGCGGGTACCGCGGTATTCGACGACTGCGACATCGTGTCGCGCGGCCCGGGGTTCATCACGGCGCCGAGCACTCCGCCCCTTCAATTGTATGGATTCGTGTTTGTTGGCAGCCGGCTTGGAAGACAATCCGATGCGGTGAAGCAGAACACCGTGGCGCTTGGCAGGCCGTGGCATCCGTCGTCGAACCCGGACACCAATCCGAGCGCGGTGTTCATCGATTGCAATCTCGACGATCACATCACGCTGGACGCGTGGGCGCAAATGGGTGGTTACGGACCCGAGAAGGCGCGATTCTTCGAGTACCACGATCACGGTGTGGGCGCGGTGAAGAATCCTGCGCGTCGCACCCTGAATGACGCCGAGGCACTTCACTACGGCATCAACGAAGTGCTGGGTGGGTGGAAGCCGTAAGTGCAGACAGCCCAGTGAAATAGTAAGGTTGACGATAAACGGCGTCCACAACTACAAACATTACTCCGTTCCTCCCGCGCTCTTCAGGTGAGTTGCCAACCCGAGTTTCAGCGCACGAATTCCATCGACCACCAGACGAGCCATCAACTCCGCACCGAGCGGGCGGAAGTGCGTGTTGTCGTGCACGCCGTCGGGATAGTTGGGGTTCTCACCCTTCTCGAGTTGCAGAAAGAGCTTCGTTGATGAGTCGGCGCCAAAGCTCGCAATAACGTCCGCGCTGCTGCGATGCATGTCGATGAGCGGAACGTCGAGGTTTGCCGCCACGCCGCGCGTGAGATCTGGATATTCGCCATGCGTATCCTCGATGCGGCCACTCTTGTCAAACTTTCGGCGATATACCGGCGTGAGGAGAACTGGAATGGCGTTACGCGCACGAACCTCATTCACCATGAGCGTGAGGTTGCGCGTAAAGTCGGCCGGCGGTGTGTAGCTATTCACCTTGCTGGGCACTTCGTCGTTGTGGCCGAACTGAATGAAGACGTAGTCGCCAGCGTTGAGCGAGTCCGTAATTGCGCGCCACCTGCCTTCGGCCATGAAGGTGCGTGTGCTGCGACCATTGAGCGCACGGTTGGCTATGCGCACGTCGCCCGGCGAAAAATATTGGCCGAGCATCTCTCCCCATCCCGTCTCGGGCCGCTTCTCCGGGAGTTTTTCCGCGGCCGTCGAATCACCAGCGATGTAAACGGTGACCGGCGCTGGCGCGCGACCCAGCGCCGTGACGAATGCGAGCGGAATGATGACGCTTCTGGCGCGCATGAGCAGTGGAGTGAAAGGCTTTACTGGCGGACGAAGGCGCAGCGTGATTGTGGAGACTATATAGTTTGGACGTACAGAACAGAACGTCGGCGAGTCACGAAATGAAACGGTACCGTTTCTCCGTACACAACAAGACTTCGTCGAGTCGCGAAATGATAAGGTGGGCCATCGGCATGCTGCTAACCGTCGTCGCCATGTACGTGCTGTTGGTCGTAGCAGCCGCACTGTTTCAGCGCCGCCTCATCTACTTTCCGACGGTTGTGAGCCCAGCGATTGCGGCGCGCGAGGCAGCCGAACGCGGGTTCGTCGCATGGCGAAATACCACCGGACAAGTCATCGGATGGAAGCTGCCCGCGAGTGGGCCGCGCAATGGGAGCGTCCTTGTCGTGCATGGAAACGCCGGCTCCGCGATTGACCGCGACTACTTCGCTCGCCCGATCCACAACGCTGCTGGCGTTGACGTATACACCCTCGAGTATCCCGGGTATGGGATGCGGGACGGATCGCCCAGCATCACGAGCCTTCTCGCCGCCGCCGATGACGCATTCGATCTCCTTCCCGCGAATGAGCCCGTATACGTCGTCGGTGAGTCTCTTGGCTGCGGTGTAGCATCGCACCTCGCTCAGACAAAACAGGATAAGGTGTCGGGAATCGCGCTCTTCATGCCATACGACAACTTCGTTTCCGTCGCGCAAGCGGCGATGCCCTTCCTTCCCGCTTGGCTCGTGTTGCGTGAAAGATTTGCTCCCGACGTTTGGCTGGAACGCTATCGCGGGCCGATCAAGTTCGTTCTCGCGGGCGCGGATGAAGTGATACCGACGCGCCTTGGCCAGCGTCTGTATGACGGATATGCCGGACCCAAGGAGCTTCAAATTGTCCCCGGCGCGCGGCATAACGACGCAGCAACGCAAACTGAGCAATGGTGGAAGGCCGTGTTCTCGTTTTGGGAACGGGACAGGAGACGCGCGATCTAACGCCTGGGAGTCCGCATAGGCAGCTGTTTTTCCGCCGCGCTCGATGGAAGAATCCCATCTTTCCCCTGCCCACCGGCCTTCTCGTGCAGCAAACAGCTCGCCGAGTGGACGCCCCTAACGAACCAACATGACAATTCGCACTCTTGTCCGTCAACCAGGTCGCACACGCGCCTGCGCGCGCGGGAAGACTGCCATCAAGACTCCCATACTGAATTCACATGACGCATATGACCGGCGAATCGCTCGAGATCAACGGCGGATTGTACTCCGTCTGATGCCAACTTCAGCGTTCGTGCGTAGCGCGGAGATCGGGTGGGAACGGACCGCGGAAGGCATTCGTCGCCAGGTACTCGGTCATGGCAGCGATCTCATGATCGTTCGCGTGGAGTTCGAGAGCGGCGCCGTTGGTGCCATGCATCATCACCCACATCGGCAGGCGACGTTCGTCGCCACTGGGCGCTTTGAAGTCACCGTCGGCGGCGAGACCTCGGAGATTCAGGCAGGCGACTGCTTCTACGCCGAAGCTGACGTTCCGCATGGCGTGCGGGCGCTGGAGACGGGCGTGCTAATCGACGTCTTCACCCCGGTGCGCGCGGACTTTCTCAAACCTGCGGGCGGATGACTCGGTGCTCTGCCGAGGGCGTCAGCGCAGGCTGGTTAAACGTTGTAGTATATTGGCGAGCGCCGAGCATCACACCCGCGCTCAGGCCTGACTCCTCGTGCTCGACTCTCCCGCTGGCAAGTTCGTGACGACACTCGACGCGCAGGCAATTGCCAACACCGGCCTGCTCTCACCCGACACCATTCGCGAGACGCTCGAACGCAGCCTCGCGGGGAGGTTTGCGGGTCAGCGCGTACTGGTGCTCATTCCAGACCACACGCGCTCGCTGCCGCTGCCCTTCCTGTTTCGTGCCGTCGTCGACGTCCTGCACGACACCGCGCAGCTCGACTTCATGGTTGCCCTGGGTACCCACCCCGCGCTCTCGCGCGACAGCATGCATCGCCTTGTCGGGATTACCGAGGAAGAGCGCACGTCGACGTACGCGAAAGTGGGACTCCTCAACCACGCCTGGAACGACCCCGCCGCGCTCGCGACACTCGGCGTCATGGAGCAGGACGAAATTCGCGCCCTCGCGGGAAGTCACTGGCACTCGTCGCTGCCCAGCCAGGTGCAGATTCGCCTCAACAAAGCCGCGCTGGACCACGATCACATCCTCATCCTCGGCCCCACGTTTCCGCACGAGGTCGTCGGGTTTTCAGGCGGCGCGAAATATCTCTTCCCCGGCATCTCCGGCGGCGAGATGATCGACGCAACGCACTGGCTTGGCGCGCTTGCCGGCGTGGTTGGAACCATCGGCATCAAGGACACGCCGGTGCGCTCGATGATTCACGCCGCGGCAGCACGTCTCACCACGCCAGTCACGCTCATCGCCCTGACGGTCGAAGGGCCCGGCTTGTCGGGGCTCTTCATCGGCGATCATCACGCTGCCTGGAGCGCTGCGGCGGACCTTTCGGCGCAACGTCATGTCCACTGGTGCGACACGCCATTCCAACGCGTGCTGTCCTGCGCGCCACCGATGTACGACAAGCTGTGGACCGGCGCCAAGGCGATGTACAAGCTCGAGCCCGCGATGGCGATTGGCAGCGAGGTTGTGATCTACGCCCCGCATCTCGACACCGTGAGCCATGTTCACGGGAAGTACATCTACGACGTGGGATATCACATCCTCCCCTACTTCCTCGCCGACTGGGACCGCTTCAAGCACGTGCCGCTCGGCGTGCTGGCACACAGTACGCACCTGCGCGGCTCTGGGGTGATGGATGGCGGCGTGGAGCACCCGAATGTGCGCGTCACGCTCGCCAGCCGGATTTCCGAGGCAGATTGCGCGCGGCTCAACGTTGGCTATCTCGATCCAGACACTGTGAACGTCGACGAATGGCGCGGCCGAGAGTATGAGGGGATTCTGCTCGTTCCCAAGGCGGGCGAAACGCTGTATCGCGTGAAGGTGAGTTAACTGTCATCCCGCGGGAGCAAGCGAACCACTGTCGTCCTGAGCGTAGCGAAGGACCTGCACTTTTTCGCGGAA
>JBDTXZ010000271.1:0-5721 GCA_040005935.1 bacterium
AGGGCGACGCTGGAATTGTCGCGCTGATCGAGCGCGGCGCTCCAGAGGCGCCCATGGTCGTCGGTGAACACACGCTCGCCACCGGATGGCCGGAGCGGCGGATGGCGAGTGACGTACTTCGGCATTATCCCGGTCCCACCTTGTCTTGCGGTCCTTGTAGGAATGGAGTCGGGGTCGGTGTGTGTCAAGCTGGGCTGGGGTGTTCGTCGTTCGCGACAACGTCGAAACCTAGGCAACGCGGATTGGCTGATTTGCCGCGGAACTTTCGATGCGAGATCAGCGTGGCGGTCGCCGCAAGCGCATCTCTCACATTCGGAGGAGGATGCGTTAACGGAGCGGGCAGCATTGGCTAGTGCCCGGAAGCATTTTTCGCGTGACGGGGTCATCCGTGTACATCCGCCAATCCACGTAATCCGCGTTGAATTCGTCCGACGCAGTTACAAACCGGCAACCGGCCCGCGCGATGTAATCGCGCGGGCCGGCTGCTACTGACAACTCATTTCTCTGACGTAGGAAGGGTTCGTGGAGTTAGTCCCCCTCGTAGTCAAAGGCCAACCCATCTGCTTCGCGAAGCCGATCCAGCAGTGATTCGATTGGCGCGAAGACCGGAGCGGCGAGACCCACGACGGGACTCAGCGATACGGTAATGGCGCGACGTGCGCCTTCGGGCCAGTCGGGCATCGAGAGGCCGGCGACGAGCCGCCGGATGAGCTGACCGCACTCGCCAAGCAGGAGACTGGCAGTGCCGTTGAGGATTTCAAGCGGGATCTCGAGATCATGCGTGACGAGCAAGCCCGTCGCTGCATCGCGCCATGCGGCATCACCGATTGCGCCCCGCTCTGCCCATACGCCCAAGTGGCGAATGGCGTCCGAATTGTTGTGCCCCTGACCGGTGCGGTGGGACTCCACCGCGGCCGCCAGTGCGAGCGCCACCGATTCCGCACTCGGAACGCCATACAGCGTTACGATGTCACGCGCCGGACGTTCTGACGCGAGTGTCGACGGAACCGAATTCACATGCGCGAGCACCGGCGAATGGTCGGGGCTTTCCTCGAGCATCACGAGGACATCCATACCCCCCTCCTGAAAAGAGTACTGCTTTCCATCTTGCACTCCACGACGAACGCACTCGACTTGAAGTTTCGGCATGTCAGGCGACTTCCTGAGTGCCATCAGATCGAACACGGTTATTACGCCAAAGTTCCTCGCCGAGCGTCACGTGTGCGTGACGCACCGGTTCCGGTTGGGGAACGAAGCGCTCGAGGTGGACGTGCCTCTAAGACGCTTCGGCAGAGGGTGAAAAGGCATATCGCATACCAATTACGAGAGCGATTGCCCCAGTGGCGTACAGTGCGCGCAGCTCCCCCACCGTGAGGAGTGCCGCGAGCCCGGCGGGCGTACGTGCGACGATGTGGACATGAGCGAGATAGCCGGCGAGAGCCATCCCGAACGCCGCCAACGCGCTGTGAAGAGTGCGACGTGACGATGTGAGCTGAGCGATGACGACCCCCGCCATCGTGCTCACTACAAGAACCACCGCACCCCCCATTGGCGTCACATCGAATTGGAATCCCCACACGCCGTCGGCGCGTGCGCCGATGATGACATGCGCGGCCGCGTTGAGTGGACGCCACAGAGTGCTGTATCGTCTCCCAAAGCCAAGGAGCATGCCAAGCGATGCTGCCGCTGTTACTGCGCCGGCGCCAAGGCCGATGAGGAGTTTCGAGGCACTGCGCGATGGCGCGCGCCAGTCGGCGTCGCCGATGGTTTGGTTCGCGGGCATGTGTTCGTGCACGCGCGAAAGAAATCGAGTCGCGCTGTCGCGTGGAAGTGGCTCAACGCAAAACGCGCCCGCCGAGTGGCGAGCGCGTTTCAGATTGATGCGAAGACGCGAGTCTAGTGGCCGCCGCGATCGTCTGGAGCCGGATAGCATTCCGACTCGGTCGCAGGATCGCAGGCGCGGCCGGAAGCGCCAACGTACCCGCTGAAATGCTTGATGCGTCGCATGGAGACGCCAGTGCGGGCGTCGATGTAGGTACGCAACGACGAGTCGTTCAGGGACTCATCAACCGTTACTGCGCCCATAGCCGGCGCGTACAAAATCGAGAACTTGGTGAGATCCGTTACTCCCACCACGCTCGAGTTGTACAGGTAGAGGTAAACGTCCTTCGAGGGGGCAAACCGCAACGAAGGAGTGAAATCGATCCAGGTTCCTAACTTCGCGGTCCGGATCGAAGCATGAATCTTCACCGAACCCTTGAGTGACTCACACGGACTATCCCACGTGCCCGGGCCGTAGCTGCTTATGGCGGGATCGCAGATGCTGTAGGATGGAAACACCACGGCATGCCGCCCGATCAGGAAAACGCCCCCCTTCTCGGTCACCGTGAACTCGACGTCATCGTTTGGCTTCGCCGCCATTCCGGCGAGAAGGAGTTGCGGACTCCCCGGCGGCGCCATCACCATCGCTGCAGGAGCTGCGGACATGCTCTGCGGCGCGGAAACGACATTATCCTGACAGCCCGCGATCACGACCATCGTGACCAGCGTGCTCACAGTCTTCCAATTGGTGCGGCGCATGCAATTTTCCTGGCGTAACAGAACAAATGACGCCAGTCGCCTGCCTCGGAGACCAGCCGTCGATATGCAGACGAACCACAAGGAGAAATGGCACCTCGCCACCCTCTACGCAATTTGCCCGACTATATAATACCATCCGGGGCAGTTCGGTCAATAGAGGGTTTACCGTCACCTTTTAATACATCGTACCGCTTTTTCAGGTTCGGATTGCCCAACACCTCCGGATCATTCTCGTACCGAGCCACAGCACCGTCCACCAGCAGGCCCGCGTGCGGACGTAGCGCCAGACCGAACTCGGCCACCAAGAACGTCGCACCTGCAATGTCGCGGGCGCCCGCCAACTCGAGAGCCTGCGCAAAATTTGCGACTGCTCCATCTAGATCGCCCTCCGCGATCAAGAGATGGAGTTTGAGCGCCTCGATCAGTTCTCGGCCCTGAAACCACTCCACGAGCCGAGTACTCAGCGCCTCACCTTTTCCAAGCACTTCGCGCGCACCAACCACGTCGCCTAGCTCGAAACGGCAAAGACCCAGGCCACCATATGCGCCCGCCTGAATCGGGACCTGTCCGATGCGCTCGGCGAGGTCAACGACGAGCTCGTACGTGTCTGCTGCCTCACGCGGGCGGGCGTTGTCGCGCTCAAGATGCGCGAGATTGTAGGTCGCGTAGAGCTGATCTTCACTGCTCTGCACCACGGATGTCAGCCGAAGCGCCTCGGAAAACGCTCGCGACGCCCCAGCATAGTCACCGATACGACCCGCCAGCACCCCAAGATTGAGCTCCGCACGACCCCAGGACTCGACAAGCCCTGCCGTGCGAGCCTGCTCAACCGCGATTCTCAGCACACGGCCTGCTTCATCCGCGTTGTTATTGATCGTTTCCAGAACGCCAATGTTGTTCAGTCCGCGCACACGTCGAAACGCGTCGCCGAGTGCTGTCGCAATGTCTAGCGAGTGCGCGAACAATTCTCGAGCTCGCTGTGCATTCTCCAATTGAATGGTCACCGCGAGACGATTGCACGCGTCGGCGAGAAGTACGACATCATCACCACGCTCCGCGATGGACACCGCCTCTTCCGCATCGCGCTGGGCCGCTCGGAGATCGCCCAGGCGGTAGTGCATTTGTGCAATCAGCAGTAGAACGGCCGCGCGCTCCATGTCAGCATTGGAGGCGCTCGCTTCCGCTTCGAGTTTGAGCAAAACCTCGAGCGTTTCTTGCGCTCCCTCGCCGCGCTTCATGCGAACGAGCGCACGTGTACGCTTGAGTCGAAGTGCCTGTACTTGCTCGCCGTGCGTTTCGAACCACGCCAGAGCCTGCTCGCATAGGGCCTCGGCATCTTCGTATCTGCCGGCCAGCTCCGCCAGCGAAACCATGCGCACTCGTACCGCTGCGAGAGCCGACTCGTCGGGGGCGTTTCGCTCAGCGACACGAAGGAGTTCGGCCACCGCGCCAGGCTCGTGTACGACGAGAGTCTCATCCGCGGCAAGAAGAGCGTACCTGTGCGCCTCGATCTTGTTGCCAGCGAGCTCATAGTGTGCTGCAATTTCCGCCGACGATTGTCGGTCGTGTGCGGCGAGCGCGCGCGCGATAGCTGCGTGCAACTCAACCCTGCGGGCCGCTGACAGACGCGCGCGCGCAATCCGCGCCACCTCATCGTGTGCAACCAGATACGCAGCGCGCCCACGGTCGTACGTCGGCACCAGCAACCCACAGTCGAGAAGGTGCTCCAATCCACGACGCGACTCCGGCGCGCCGAACGCGCTATCGAGCAGCAGTAACTCCTCGCACTCACGGCCGAGCGCGGCGGCCGCTTCAAGCACCGCACGGGCAGCGTCGGGAAGACGTGCAATGCGACGCGCCAGCAGATCGCTGAGCGTCACAGGAGTCGGCATTTCGCTGACAGGGCTCCATCGCCAGCCACTGTTGTGGCGTGCCACGTGTCCGCTCTCCTCGAGATCGCGCATGAGATGCGTGAGAACGAGCGGATTACCCTCGGAATGCCGATAGGCGTACGTCAGGAGATCGCGACCCAGCTCGCCTGTACGCATCGCTGCCTCGAGCCAACGTTTCACGTCGTCGCGCGTCAGGTGCGTGAGATTGATCTCTGAATGCCGTGGACGTGTCGCCATCCGGGCCCACCGCTCGAGCGCGTCGTCGTCGGTACCGCTCTGAAAGGTGAGCGCGAGCAAAATGCGCTCACTTTCGAGACGCGTGATGAGATACTCCAGCGCGTCCCACGACGCAGCGTCTGCCCACTGGAGATTCTCAAGCAGCAGGACGAGGGGACGCTGCTGGGCCGCGAGTCGGAGGAAATCTGCCAACTCCTCAAGGAGGAGCGTCTTGCTACCGGCGCTGGCGCCTGTCGAGCGCTCCAGTGTTGGGTCGAGCGAAGGAAGCTCGCGCCAAAGCCGAGTGCTCTTTACGGGCAACCGGCGCACGGCATGCAACACCTCACTCCACAGGGCGTACGGCGCGACGAAGCGGTGTTCGCGACAACTACCTGACACCAATGACCCGCCCCGCAGTCTCACTTCGGGAGCGAGCGTCTTCACCAGCGTGCTCGTGCCGACGCCGCGCTCACCAATGACGGCGACGACGCGACCCTCGCCACGCACGATGTCATCGAGAAAATCAGTGAGCTGCCCGAGCGGCTCCGCGCGGCCGACAAAGCGACTGAGTTCCAGGACGTCTGGGCGGGGCGTGAATGCGCGTGCCGAGCCATCAGGTCCGGCCGTCAAACGCGCCTGTCGCGCGGCTGCGAGCAGCGCCGAGTACGATGTGCCGTGTTCCGGTGCTGTCGCGATACCCAACGAGAGCGTCAGCCTGTGCGACCTCCCTGTTCCTCCTACGGCGAATGCATGCCCGCGCACAGCTGCGAGCAGCCGCTCGGCCACCGTAGTGGCGGGCAATGCGGATGCATCGAGGAGGAGGATTAGCTCGTCATCTGTGGTGGCGACGGCGTCAACGCCGCGGAGGTTGCGGCGAATGAAAAGCGTGAGGTCGCGAAGAAGTGCAGCGGCCCGAACCTCGCCAATCTCGTCGCGCAACGCATCAACACCCTCAGCCAAGGCGGAGCAAATGACAATGCGACCGGACGCAGCCAAGTGGCCCGCGAGCGATGCGAGCTCCTCGGGCGAAAGA
>JBDTXZ010000272.1:0-5713 GCA_040005935.1 bacterium
CATCGCGTGCAATTGCGCGTCTCGCAGCTGCTGCGCGAGCCCTTCGGCCTGACGCGTGCGGAAATCGAGTCGGGCACGTTGCACCACACCGCCGCGAAGGGCAACCACCGCGACGTACACCACGACGCCAGCCGGTAACAGCGCCAGGTACCATCCCGCAAAGATCATCGGGATGGCGCGCCATGACGCGAGGCCGACGAGCACAGTGGAGAATGCGGTGGTTGCCGATTGCGCGGCCGTCACCAGCGCGGCGGGAATGATGTGCGTGCGGGCGAGCCGTAAGACGCCACTGGACGCACTGGGCGGGCGGCGGTCGAGATAGCGCGTGACGATCGGCGTGAGCGCCACCCACACGTACCAGGTAAGCATCGCAATGATCGTCACCTGCCACCGCGCCGGATCGCCCGGCTTGCCCGTCATGGTGCTTTGCGCGAACAACGCACCGAGCAGGGCGGGAATGGACCACGCGGTGAGCCGAGTGCGCAATGACCAGCCCGGGACTTCGGTCGCGCTCAGCAGCTCGGTGTGCGGGGACATGCCGAAAGATAGGCCCGGCCCGCGGGCGCTGAACACCGTTTGCAACGCGGATGCTACCGCTCGAATCACAAGGCACCGCGGCGTGACACTGGGGCGTGCGGCAGGCGTACGACGTCGCGTCCGCGTCGTTCCTCTCTTCAGTACTCCGCCTCGCACACGTGAGTGTTCCCATGTCATTCCCCAGGATGTTCGCCGGCGTTCTTGCCGCGAGCAGCATCGCCGCGATCGCATCGCCTGAAGGTTTGCGCGCACAGGCATCATCACCGCAGGCCAATGCGTGCAGCGCCGCGACATTGCGTCGCGCGCCATCGTCCCGAGCGCAATGGACGCGCTGGGGAGGTGACGTCCACAACACGCGTATTGTCGCCAACAGCGCGGATGCATTGACCGCCGCCGACTTGCCGAAGCTGACGCTCCGATGGTCATACAACCTTGGCGCAATCGCGAACGCGCGCTCGCAGGTGGCTGTGGCGAGTGGCAGGGTATTCGCCGGCAGTGAAGCCGGGACCGTGGCAGCGCTCGATCTCGAAAGTGGCTGCAGCGTATGGACCGTGCAGCTCACCCAAACCGTGCGCACCAGTCTCGTGCTGGACGTCGACGGGACGGGCGCGCCGAAGACGGTCTACTTCGGCGATGTCGGAGCCAACCTGCACGCGCTCGATGCGGCCACCGGCGCGACACGGTGGTCGGTGCACGTGGACGACCACACCGCCGCCCTCATCACCGGTGCACCGCAGTTGTATCGTGGCGTGTTGTACGTGGGAGTATCCTCGTACGAGTCCTTGTTGCCGCTGCAGCCAACGTATCCGTGCTGCTCATTTCGCGGCAGCGTCGTGGCGGTCGATGCCACGACGGGAAAGGTCTTATGGAAGACATACACGATCGATGTGGCGGCAGCGCCGACAACGACGAGCAAGTCTGGCGCGGCATTACAGGGACCTTCCGGCGCGGCTGTGTGGTCCACGCCGTCGGTGGACGAGAAGCTCGATCGCATTTACTTCGGTACCGGAAATAACTACTCCGAGCCAACCACGAATCGCAGTGATGCGATCGTCGCTCTCGACCGTCGCACGGGCGCGGTGGTATGGAGCAAACAGTTCGCGAAGGCCGATGGCTACAACCTGAGCTGCGACGTCCCCGGTAAGTACAACTGCCCAGCGTCCGACGGTCCGGATCACGACTTCGGGCAAGCGCCCATTCTTGTCACGTTGAGCAATGGCCAGCGCGCGCTGGTCGTCGGACAGAAGGCGGGAGTGCTCCGTGCACTCGACCCCGATCACGACGGTGCCGTGCTCTGGGAGCGAACACTCGGCCCCGGCGGCCGTTTAGGTGGACTACACTGGGGCTCGGCGAGTGATGGGCGTCGCGTGTATGCCGCGTATGGCGGCCAGACCATCGATCCTGTGGCGGATAGTACGGCGCCCGGTGGCTACCGATTGGTGGCAAACTCGAAAGCCGGCGGTGGATTGTTTGCCGTCGACGCGTTGAACGGTTCCGTCGTGTGGAGTGCCAAGCCGCCGGTGTGCGACGCGCGCCCCGGGTGCAGTCCGGCGCAGTCGGCCGCCGTGACGGTGGGGAACGGCCTTGTGTTCTCCGGCGCGCTCGACGGCCATATTCGGGCGTACGACGCTAACACGGGACGCGTTGTGTGGAATGAGGATACCGCTGTGGCGTTCACCGCGGTGAATGGTGGTGCAGCGCACGGCGGCTCGCTCGACGGGGGTGGCCCCGTGCTCGTGGGGCGCAACGTGATTTTCGGATCGGGATACGCGCTGAATGGCGGGATGGCTGGCAACGTGCTGTTGGTGTTTGGCGTGCCGCGCGGGAAGTAATGCAGAGAACGTCCTGCGCTGCAAAGACCCGACTCGCCTTACTCCGCCACACGGGGGAAGCATTCGACACCAACTCCGCCTGTTGGCGTCACGCGTTTAGCGATGCATGGAAGCGGCCCTTTCGCGAGTCGAGCGCGGAGGCTTTCGCCTTCCTCGAACGGCATACTGTACCATGGAAGCCCGTTGACGTCGCCGGCTGTGATGACGGGGACGATCTGCGGTTGCTGGAGGGTGGCCGCGACGCTGATCTCGCGCTCGAAGCGCGCCGTATTCAGTTCGGCGGCGAGCTCGGGGAGCAACACCTTGATCACCACGCGACGGTGGAATCGCGTTTCCTCGGCGAGAAAGACGCGCGACATCCCGCCGCCGCCCAGTTCTTTTTCTATTGTGTGGGTGTGGCCGAGTGAAGCTTGTAGTTGCGCGCGGAGGTCTGGCACGGCGTCGAAGCATCTGACCCGTCGCGAAGCGCGTGAGAGCCGCGCCCCAGCACCGCGTCTTCTTTTCATTGGCGCAGCAATGTGAACCGTTGACTGCTGGATTGATCTGAAGAGCGGTGTTCGGGGGCCCGGAAGCGCAGCGCGCGCCCGCAGACTGTTACCGCCAGTACTTACGGTCAACTGGATCTGCGGTTCTCGCGTCAAGGCGCTGTACCGCGTTATACTCACAGCAGGCGGACACGTCGCGGCGCGTTATGCGATCCGAGCAACTGATGCGCTTATTAGTTGCCCGCCGCTTGGTTCCTTTCGGCCTCGTTCTGATGCATTCGAGTCAGATCCAACGGCAATTACCAAGTCCGGAGAGCCCCTACTTGTTAGGTTCGGCCCTCGGCAACGACCGCGCTCTCGGCGGATGACGACGACGCGTGTGCCCGTGACAGAACGAAGTACGGAGGACGCCGAAGCGCACGACGCGTCCGAGCTCTACCGTGCGCTGATAACGGTGGCGCCAGACGCGGTGATCGCCATCGACGGAGAGAGTCGACTCCTCCTCTGCAATCGGGCCGCCGAGCAAATGTTCGGCTATTCCACATCGTCATTGATCGGTCAACCGCTCACGATGCTCATGCCTGAGCGGCTACGGCCGGGACATCTGCGCGGCCTCGCGCACTACCTCTCCACCGGGGTGCGCCGCTTCAACTGGAAGGGGTTCCCTGCAACTGGCCTGCGTGAGAACGGTCAGGAATTCCCGATGTCCATCGCCTTCGCCGAGACCACGTATCGGGGAGCGAGGGCGTTTCTTGGGTTTTTGCGCGACCTCAGTGCGGAGGAGTCCATTGCCAATGCGCTGCGCCGAACGGAGCGCCTTCACGAAAGCGTGCTCGCGTCCATCGGCGAAGGCATCGTCGGGCTAAGCCCCAGTGGGGCGGTGCAGTTCGCCAATCCCAAAGCCGCCGCCATCCTGGCGCTCTCCGTCTCAGCGCTGATTGGTCAGGATTTCCACGCGCTCACGCGGCATACTGGTGGCGACGGGGTGGCGCATGCCGCCGCGGACTGCCCCATCCTGCACGCGCTCGCCGCGGGGCGCTCGATCACCCTCGTCGACGAGCGCATCTCGCGAGGAAGTGGAGAGCGCATCAACGTTGACGTGATCGCGACGCCGTTGGTCGACGGCGCTGTGGTTACAGGCGCCGTCATCGCGTTTCGCGACATTGGCGAGCGTCTGCGGCTTGAAGCGGAGCTTCGGCAAGCGCACAAGCTCGAGGCCGTCGGTCAGCTGGCAGCGGGCATCGCGCACGACTATAACAATACCCTCAGCGTGATCTCGGCCTACGCCGAGTTCCTCACGACCGCGACGGATCTTACCCAGGTGCGGGAAGACGCGGCGGCGATCGCG
This sequence comes from bacterium, assembly GCA_040005935.1. Taxonomy (GTDB): domain Bacteria; phylum Gemmatimonadota; class Gemmatimonadetes; order Gemmatimonadales; family Gemmatimonadaceae; genus AG11. The sequence goes on from JBDTXZ010000272.1 coordinate 4,203, forward strand.
TCGGCCGTTGACCGTGCCGCTGCACTCACGCGCCAACTTCTCGCGTTTTCGCGAAAACAGCTGCTCGTCGCTTCGCGCGTGAGCGCGTACGAGGTAGTCACGGCGCTGGACCCCATGCTGCGCCCGCTGATCGGGGAAGCAATCACGTTCGTGACCCTCGCGCGGACCACGGATGACACGGTGCTTGTTGACCGCGGACAGCTGGAGCAGGTTTTGACGAATCTCGTGCTGAATGCGCGCGACGCCATGCCCCATGGTGGGACGCTCAGCGTCGAGGTTGGCGCTGTCGGTAGGGCAAGAATCGGGCAGGCGAACGAGGTGCGATGTCCGTGTGTCGTGATCAAAGTGACGGATACTGGCGTCGGGATGGCCGAAGCAACGCTCGCGCGCGCAACGGAGCCGTTCTTCACGACCAAGGAAGTCGGGATGGGTACTGGCCTCGGACTCGCCACTGTGAGCGGGATCGTCGCGCAGTCGGGCGGCACCCTCGAGATCGAGAGCACGGTGGGAGCGGGCACAACGGTTCGCGTGTTGCTGCCGCGCGCCGGGCCAGAGGTCGGGCAAAGGAGGACCCTCACGCCAACGGCGACGCTGGCGGTCGGTCACGCGCGGAACACCGGGACTGTGCTTGTGGTCGAAGACGAGGAAGGGGTGCGTCGCGCATGCGTCCGCATCCTCGCCACCGCAGGTTACACCGTCCTGGAAGCACGCCATGGAGCAGACGCCCTGCTTGTCGCGGCACGCGTGGAAAATATCGACCTGCTGCTCACCGACGTCGTGATGCCCGAGGTGAGCGGTGCCGAACTCGCGGAATGGTTTCGGACAGTGTATCCGGGACGTCCCATCGTGTTCATGTCCGGATACACGGACGACGCCCTCGTGCGACAGGGCGTGTCAACCGAACAGGTTCGACTTGTGTCCAAACCGTTCACGTCGCAGACCATTCTCAGCGCGGTGCGGGACGGGTTGCTGTCGCCATAAACGGCTGCGCTGCCGGAGCTAAGCGCCTTCAGCACGTTCCCGCGGTTCGATCGCCACAGCTGCGAACGCCGCGTAAAAAACCTCGTCCGGGACGAGTTCGGGCGTCAGGAATCGTTGGAACAACAAGCCTTCGGTCAGCGCGTGCACGACCGTCACCAGAATTTCCGGCGGCATTGGTAGCTCCCGCTCTTGGGCGACCGCGCGCACCCAAGCGGCGCCCGCAGCGAAATTCGCGGCCGTGACCTCGTGCACCTTGGCTCGCATCTCGTCATGCGTAAGAGCGTAGGCCATGCCTGTCAGACGGCCCACCGCCGCCATGCGCCGTTCAGGGATTGCCGCGAGAGTTGCCTCAGCCAAGGCTCGCATCTTCTCAGCAAAGCTCGAGTCGGGCGCGAACTGGGGCTTGATGGGCGCCCAATAGACTTCGGCAAGAGCGATGAAAAGTTCATCGCGATTCCGGAAATTTCCGTAGATGGCTCCACTCGTCATCCCGGCGCGCTGCGCCACGTCCGTCAGCGTGGTGTTTTCGA
>JBDTXZ010000273.1:0-5703 GCA_040005935.1 bacterium
GCGGTTTCGCCGGAACCCGGCCGACCACTTTGCCCCGCCACTCCGGGATCACCGCGCCCGATGTTGAGTCCAGCCGCCGGCGCACCTGGATCCACCGCCTGATCGGATCCGGAGTTCGGCGTCGCACGGACGGCGAGTCCGCCGGCACTGCCGTACTTCTGCAGCAGCGGCAATTGGGTGGCCGGAATGGCGAAGCGTACGAGGATGGGGCTCAGCTGATTGATCACCACCAGCGGCGCGGTGCCGTTCGCGTGAACCAGGTTGCCTTCCTTCACGAGCACCGCGCCCGTGCGCCCAGAGATTGGCGCGCGAATCGTCGTGTTGTCGAGATTGAACTTGGCATTCGCGACGGCCGCTTCGTCAGCAGCAACCGTTGCCGACGTGGCACCCGCGTTTGCACGCTGTTGCTCCGCCTGTTCCTTCGTCACGTAATCCTGCGCCGACAACGTTGCGTAGCGATCGGCCGCGCGCGTCGCATTCTCTGCGTTCACCTTGTCGCGAGCCAGCACCGCCACCGCCTGCTGATACGTCCCGCGGTACGGCCGCGGATCGATTTCGAAGAGCGTCTGTCCAGCGGTGACGTTCTGTCCCTCGGTGAACGCTACGCGCTTGATGATGCCTTCGACCTGCGCCCCCACATTCGCCGAGCGCAGCGGCACGACGACGCCGTTCGCGTCGATCGTGTAGGGCACGTCGGCGAGCTTGGCGCGCGCGGCAACGACGGGCACTGCAGACCTTGCCCGTGCCGGCGGCGCTTTCGAGCATGCCGCGGTGACTATCAAGAGCGAAAATACGCTGGCGAACAGCCGCAGCGGCGACGGGTTGGTACGCATGGATGGTCGAAACGAGCGAGGAAGGATCATCGGCGAATTCCAGGCGAGTCGAGCGGGATGGACGTCTGGCCGCGGAGGCCGAGCACGCCGACGTCGTGCGAGAGTTGAGCGAGTGCGGTGGCCCACACCCATCGTGTTTGTGCTTGCTGCGCGCGGGCGCTGGCGAGCGCGGTTTGCGCCGTGATGAGATCGACGATCGTTCCCACCCCTGCACGGTAGCGCGCCCGCGCGGTCACTTCGGAGCGCGTTGCGCTGGCGAGCAGCACGTCCGATGTGCGCACACGCTGCGATGCGGTCTGCAATCCGTAGTAGGCTGCGTAGACCTGCTGTCCCACCTGCACACGAAGCAAGTCCGCGCGCGCAGACGCCGCGTCGACTTGCGCCTCGGCGGCGGCGACATTGTAGTTGCGCGACAGGTTGAAAATGGGAATCTGGATGCCGAGCGTAACGCCGTAGTTCAATCCGGAAAACGCCGTGATGTTCGAGAAGGTCTTGCCCACGTTCGTGCCCAGCGTCACTGCGGGCAGCTCGGCCGACCGCGCGACGCGCACCTGCGCCTGCGCCTGCTGAATTTGCGTGCGAAGTGCGGAGAGGTCGGGGCGCAGTGCGAGGGCACGATCGATGAGCACATCCACGCTGGCGCTCGTGAGTGCGATCGAAAGCGAGTCGTTGACCGGCGCCAAATCGAATCGCGCGTTAGCGGGCAGGCCCATCGCGACAGCGAGACTTCCCCGCGAGATCTGCGCGTTGCCCTCTGCGGTCTCGAGGTCGAGCTCCGCCTGTGCGACGAGGGTCTCTGCCTGGAGCACGTCAGCGATCGTCGCAACGCCAGCCCGATTGCGCTGTTGCGCAGACACGAGGTTCGTATCTGCTTCCGCCTTCGTCGCGCGTGCTGCGGCGAGCAAGCTGTTTTGCGCCTGATAGGTGAAGTACGATGCCTGCGCCTGCAGCGCGACGTTCTGGAGCGTCGCGTTGTGTGTAAGATCGAGCGCAATGGCGGCGGCGCGCGCCGCGGCAACGGTTCCGTTGCGACCTCCGAAGTCGAACAAGAGGTATGAAAGGCTGGCCGTCGGTGTGATGGTGGAGCGCTCGCTCGCACCCAGCTGCGAGGTCGTCTGCGAACGGACGACATTGGCCGTGGCGTCTACCGATGGTATGTACGACGCGCTTGCCGCGCCGTACGATGCGGCACCCGCTCTCGCCTGCGCCCATGACAGCTTCGTTTGCGGATTGTTGCGCAGCGCGATGTCCACCACCTGCCCAAGCACAAGTGCGCCGCCAAGCTGCGCGCTGTCGCTCGCCGCAGCGCTCGTCGCCGATCGCACCGGCTCGAGAGGCACAACACCGCTTGGTGCGCGCCACACATCGTCCCGTACCGGCGGAGCCGATGGCGCGCCGTCGATGCTCGGCAGCGCGTGGGAACAGCCAGCAATCAGAATGGCGGCAGCATACCAACCGACGCGAAGCCGGCGGAACGCGGGTCGACTGCCCCGGTCCCGCCGTACGATGATTCCTGATTCACTCGGCGTATTCACGTACATCGCATGGCAGTTGGTAAACGCGACGAAACACTCGACGCGCAATTGGTTGAATTGATACGGATTGGCGCGTGCAACCGCTGCAATCTGACTACTTCGGACCGTTTGCGCTTGATGCCGCTTTGAGGTCTGCCGGCGTGATGGCAACTCGAACGCGCGCACCATCCAGCAAGTCGGCGTTCGGGTTCAGGACCACAGTCATTCCGTCGATGACGCCATCGGCCACCTCGACCGTACCGCCGTAGTCGCGGCCAATGTGCACGGAGCGAAAGTGGATGGTCGCGTTCGCGGAGCCTGGCGTGCGCTCGACGAGCATCACCTGCACTCCGTTCGAACGTATGACAAGCGCACTTGCGGGAAGGAGCAGTGGTGGCGTGATCCGCGGGAATCTCAGCGTGGCCTGGGCGGACATTCCCGGCAACAGCGCGAAGTCGCGATTCGGGACATCGATCTCCGTGAGCAACGTGCGCGATGTCGCGTCGAGTGCAGCAGAAGTGCGCACGACGTGCCCGGTGAAAGTCCGACCGGGAATTCCCTGCACCGTTACGACAGCCTCAAGGCCAGCATGGATGGATGTGGCGTAGCCTTCGGGCACCGTGAGATAGATGCGCACGGTGTCCGTCTGTGCGATGCGGAACAGGCTTCCCGCTCCCGCAGCACCGCCAATGCCGGTTGTGCCAACGGGCGCGCTCGTGGCTCCCGCGGGCGTGATCAGCGAACCGATGTCGACATTGCGTGCGGTAATGACACCCGCGAACGGTGCCGTGACGCGTGTGAACTGTCGGGTTTGTACGAGGCGACGCAGGTTCGCATCCGCGGCTCCGGTGTTCGCCTCAGCGGCATCGAATGCGGCCTTCTTCTGATCGAGCTCCTGTCCGGTGACAGCACTGTCGCGGGCGAGTTGCTTCCAGCGCTCCAGGTCTGCCCGTGCAAGGCCGAGCGCCGCCCGTGTCTGCGTGAGCTGCGCCTGCGCCTGCTCCGCCGATTGCGCGAGCTCGGGCGCATCAATTTCGGCGAGCAATTGGCCGTTGTGCACGATCGCGCCGATGTCGGACTGCCAGCGCTTCACGTATCCGGTAACCCGTGCATAAATCGCCGACTCATGCAGCGCCTGAATCGTTCCGGGTAGCGCAAGCTCACTTCCGGCCTCCGCGCGATGCACGGTCGTCACCTGCACAACAGGTGCGCTGTCGCGGGCAGTCGCTTCGGCGCGCAGCTCGTTGTCTACGGACAAACGTGGGACAATCGTGGCGACGAACAACACGAGCAACGCCAGCGCGGCAACGCCACCGAGCAGCACGAGCTTCCGGGCCGTCATCGGGCGCACCGTTGGTGCCGCACCCACGTCGGCATGGTACCCATGGGCGTGGTTGTCGGGCGGAGTTGGCGGGGCGGTAGAGCTCATGGTCCCGTACTGTAAGAGACTGTCGTTGTCGCGCAGGCAGCGCACCGTGTCATCCCGCACGAACGAAGTGAGTGTCGGGATCTACCGCGCCCGCACGTGCAGCAGCCCTCGGCGCAGGGATAGGAGATCCCGACTCGTGCTTCGCACGTGCGGGATGACGTTCGATTCGTGTTCATGCCGCCACGTCCAATACACGCTCCTTCACTTCAGCGCTTGGCGCCTCACGACGCAGCACACTGTAAATGAGGGGCACGATGACCAGGGTAAAAAAGGTGGCAACCAACAAGCCCCCGATCACCGAGCGCCCAAGCGGCGCATTCTGCTCTCCGCCTTCGCCAAGGCCCAGTGCCATGGGCAGCATGCCGATGATCATGGCGAGCGCCGTCATGCACACGGGACGCAATCTGGCATAGCCGGCATCCACCGCGGCGTCAGCCGCATTTCGTCCGGCGCGTCGCTGATCATCCGCAAACGTGATCAGGAGCACGCTGTTCGCCGTCGCCACGCCCATGGCCATGATCGCACCCATGAGCGACGGCACCGTGAACGTCGTACGCGTCACGTAGAGCATCCAGATGATGCCCGCGAGCGCACCGGGCAATGCCATGATGATGATCAGCGGATCGAGCCAGCTCTGGAAGTTGACGACGAGCACAATGTAGACGAGCAAAATCGCGAAGATGATGCCGAGTCCCAATCCGGTGAACGAGGTGCGCATGCTTTGCACTTGTCCGCGCATCACGAGCTGCGATCCCTTCGGCAACGACGGCGTTTCTCGCGCGATGATCTTGTCGATTGCACTGGCGACACTCCCGAGATCGCGACGATCGGCACTCGCGAACACGTCGAACACCGGCTGCACATTGTAGTGATTCACCACGGCAGGCGTCGTGCTGCGACTCGCCGTCGCCAGGTTCCCGAAGAGTTGTGGCGTGAGCGTGCCCGCCACCGCCACCGGCGTGCCCTGCAACGCGTCGAGCGACTCCATCTTGTATTGCGGCGTCATCACGCTCACGGCGTACTGCACGCCGTTCGCCGGATTGAGCCAGAAGTTCGGTGCGGTCTGTCCGCTCGAGCTGAGGGAGATGAGCAGGTCGCTCGCCACTTCACGTTGTGACAGCCCAATCTGCAGCGCCTTCGTCCGATCAACCGTGAAGCGCATTTCCGGCGCGTCCATCACTTGTTGGACGCGTACGTCTGCAGCGCCAGGAATGCGCGATATTTCCGCCGCCAGCTTTTGTGCGACCGCGTAGTTCTCGACGCGCTTCTGTCCAGCGACCTGCACGTCGATGGGCGCGGGCAGGCCCAGGTTCAACACCTGGTTCACCATGTCCGCGGGCTGGAAGAAGAACGTGATGCCCGGATACTCCTTCGGCAGCGCGCGACGAAGCGCACGCACGTAGTCCCAGGTCGAGCCGGTATGATCTTTCGTGAGTGTCACGAGGAGATCACCATCTGCTGGACCAACCGTCGCATTCGATCCCACCGCAAGCGCGACACCATACGTCGTCAGCCCGATGTTGTCGAGCAAGAGCGAGAGATCACGCGCCGGAATGGTGCGGCGAATCGTCTGCTCGATGCGAGCGAACAGCAGCTCCGTCTCCTCGAGACGTGTGCCGGTGGGCGCGCGCACGTGCAGTTGAAACTGGCCGCCGTCAACGCCTGGAAAGAAATCCTCGCCAATGGACGGCACGAGCACGAGTGTCAGCGCGACGAACACCAAGGCGACGGACAGCACGATGCGCCGATGCAGCATCGCTCCGGCGAGCAACGAGTGATAGCTGCCGCGAAATCGTTCGAACCATTCGTCGAACCGCGCGACCACGCGTCCGAACGCTCCCGGCGCATGCACGTGCCCGCCGCCCGTGTGCTGCGCCGCCTCAGCCGGCAACATGTAATCCGCCATCGTCGGCACGAGCGTCCGCGA
>JBDTXZ010000274.1:0-5703 GCA_040005935.1 bacterium
GCAGCGAGTGAGTGTCGGGATCATCTCTCCACGCGCGCGACAAACGCCACCGAGCAGGGATAGTGGATCCCGACACGCGCTTCGCTCCTGCGGGATGACACGCCTTATCTGAACCGTATTGGTCCTAGGCGAGCCTGAGCCTCGGGTCGTACAACCACTTTCGTAGCTTGTCGCACACCAGCCCAGCGGAATCCGCGTGCGCCGGGTTGATCAGCACATTCGACTCCTCAGGGACGATCACCGAGGGCACCTCGGCCATCAACGTGGTCATCCCGCGCGCCCAATCCGTGCCCCAGTCGAGTGACACCTTTCCCGCCGGCTCGGCATCCCACCCGACAAATTCGGCGGCGCTGAACTGCGCACGATCCCGCCATGCGGCGTGCGGGATGTCGATTTCTACCAGGTAGCGATTGAGCGGCAACGCCGCTCCCGCATTGAGATGCGCAAAGGTCTCGAGGCACGCGAGGGCGCGACTCGTCGACGCGTAGAGCAGCGGCGTCCCCCTTCTGTTCCACCGGCCTCCGGTGATCTCCGCACCCTTGCCGGAGAGATCATCCGCCGTGTAGTCCGGAGTATCAGTCGCGATTCTCCACAGTTTCACGTGCGCTTGGGCCGTTATGCGTACGCGCCGGACTGCATCTGCGCGATAAGCCCTGAAACGAGCGCGCGTCCCTCTTCTGTGTCCATGTAGTCCGCAGGACAGTGACCGCCGAGCGCCGGTAGCGGCTGTTGCAACCAATCGGCAACCCACCGCGCAGCGTCGAATCCTTCCGGATTACCTGAGGTGCTCACCATCTCCTCGACTTGGCCGATTAAACGAGCCATGGCGAGCACCCCTTCGCTTTCTGCCCGGTCAAGCGTTGTTCGCGTTTTGACCTTTCGGTCGACGGTCGCGCGCGCGACGCCGATGATGCCATAGAAGCGCTCCTTCGACATATCGAGCTCGCTGACCAGCACTGCCACGAAGCTCGACGGCACGCCATCCTTTACCATCTTGATCCGATCCATCTGCGACGCACTATACAGCGCGGCAAAAGTCGCCTTCCGCTGGATCAGGCGCGCGATCAATATCGCGGGCGTCATACTGGTGGGAGCGACGGCGAGCGCCGCGACTCCACGGGCTTTCGACACGGTGACGCGAGACTTTGCGGCGGCTGGCATGAACAGGCTCCCTGATTGTTCGAGTAAGAAATATTACTCATTTGAGCATCACCCGTCAAGCACCGGAATGCCGGCGACACACACGAGTACACCACCCGAGCCCATGCATAGATCTTTTGTCTCGTTGCCGGACGAACTCCATGTCGCTGTTGACAACAGGAACAGGAAACACGCATGTTGTGTTCACACTCTGATCACGACAATGTCCGCCTCGTTCACGCGCCAGAATCTTAGCCTCAACCTTATTAAGCCGATCTCCCTCCGGAGGTTTGGCTAGGCGCGCACGCAGCATGACCAGACGGACAAGCGCCCGCCAGACCCCAAGGTCTGGCGGGCGCTTTCGCATGTGTCCCACACCGCTCCACAACTCATCACGCCGAGGATTTACGTGACCGCATCGTCCGCCATCGCACACCCGCTCGACCTCATTTCGCTTGGCAAGATCGTCCAGATTCGCGAGCAGCTGATCAAGTCCCAGGCGCAGGGTAAGCGAGTGTTCCGGCTGGAGTCGGGCGATCCGAGTTTCTCTGTCGCACCACACGTCCTGGACGCAGTCCAGCGCGCAGGCGCCGCAGGCAAAACGCACTACGTGCCGAACAACGGCATCCCCGAACTCCGCAAGGCGCTCGCTGACAAGCTCGTCCAGAAAAACGGCATGAGCGGCGTTACTCCAGACGACGTCTTCGTCACCAACGGCGCCATGCACGCGCTGTTTGCAACATTCGGCGCGCTCCTCACCGCCGGAGACGAAGTCATCATCCCCGATCCAATGTGGACCGAGGTGGCCGAGAACATCCGTCTCGCTGGCGGCACGGTCGTGAGCGTCCCACTTCATGCAGAACAGAATTTCGAATACGACCCCGAAGCGATTGCCGCGGCGATCACCGAGCGCACGGTCGCAATTTTCCTCAACAGCCCTCACAATCCCACGGGTGCCGTGCTCTCGGAGAGCACGCTGCGACGCATCGCGCAGATCGCCGAAGAACACGACCTCTGGATCGTGTCCGACGAAGCGTACGAAGACGTCATCTACGCGCCGCACGTCCACTACTCCATCGCCGCACTCGTGCCGGAACGAGCCGACCGCGTCGTCAGCGTGTTCTCATTCTCCAAAAGTCACGCGATGAGCGGCCTCCGGGTCGGCTACATCGTCACCTCGTCGCCGATTCTCCAGGAGCGCCTGCCCAAGTTGCTGCGCTGCACCATCAACGGCGTCAACAGCCTTGCGCAATGGGCCGCCGTCGCTGCCGTCACTGGCGATCAAGCTCCCCTCGCGGCGATGCGTGCGGAATACGTGATCCGTCGCAACCTGATGGTCGATGCACTCACGGGAATCCCCGGCGTGCGTCCTTTCCTGCCGCACGGTGCCTTTTACGCCTGGGCGCAACTTGACCCGGCACTGTACGAGCGACTCGGCGTTGCCGACGCCGACGAACTCTCGGATCGTCTCGCGGAACAAGGCATCGGCAGCGCACCAGGCAGTGCATTTGGGGAAGCGAGCGTCGACGCGATTCGATTCTCGTTCAGCTGCGCCACCACCATGGTGTCCGAAGGAGCCGCCGCCGCACGCGCCGCACTGTTGTCCGATTCCAGATGACGACGCCCGCGCGCCAGGGCCTGTACGATCCAGCGAACGAACACGACGCCTGCGGCATGGGCTTTGTGGCGCACCTGCACGGCGCACGATCACGCGAAGTCATCGACGACGCACTCACGCTGCTCTGTAACCTGGCGCATCGTGGTGCGGCCGGCGCCGACGCCGAGACTGGCGATGGCGCTGGCATTCTCCTCCAGATCCCACACGCCTTTCTCCGGCACGAGTGTGCCGCACTCGGCGTTCGCCTCCCCGACTCCGGCGAGTACGGTGTCGCGATGATCTTCCTCACGCGCGAGGAATTCCGCCGCGACGCGTGCGAACAGGTCATTGCCGATGCCGTCGCGGCGCAGGGATGTCGCATCCTTGGCTGGCGCGACGTTCCGACGGATCCTCGCCACTCCGGCGAACAGGCGCGGCGGGCGCAGCCCCTCATCCGCCAGTTGTTCGTCACGCGAACCGGCCTCACGCTCGACGCCGACGATGGCGCGTCGTTCGATCGCACGTTGTACATCATCCGCAAGCGCATCGAGCGCGGCGTGCGCGAGCTCCTTGGCGAGGGCGCCGCAGACTGCTACATCGCGAGCTTTTCGTCGCGCACAATCGTGTACAAGGGCATGCTGCGCGCGGAGCAGCTATCGGGTTTCTACCTGGACCTCGCCGACCCGGTCGTCGTGAGCGGCCTTGCGCTCGTGCATTCGCGCTTCTCGACGAACACGTTTCCGTCGTGGCCGCTCGCGCATCCGTATCGATTCATCGCGCACAATGGCGAGATCAACACGGTGCGCGGCAATCGCAGCTGGATGCGCATGCGCGAGTCGTTGCTGGCGTCACCACGCTTTGGCGACGACCTCTCGGCGTTGCTGCCAATCGTGTCGGACGGACAGAGTGACTCCGCGTCGCTCGACAGCGTGCTCGAATTGTTGGTGCTCGCTGGACGTCCGCTCACACACGCGATGGCGATGCTCATTCCCGAAGCATGGGAAGGCGACGCAACGATGCCCGCTGAGCGCCGCGCATTTCACGAGTATCATGCGTCGTTGATGGAGCCATGGGACGGACCCGCCGCCCTCGCATTTACGGATGGACGGCAGATCGGCGCGGTGCTGGATCGCAACGGGCTGCGTCCCGCGCGCTGGCTCGTGACAGACGACGACATCGTTGTGCTCGCGTCGGAAGCCGGCGCGCTGCAGATGCGCAGCGACCGCATTCGCACCAAGGGACGGCTCGAGCCGGGCCGCATGCTCATCGTCAACACGACACTCGGCCGCCTGCGCGACGACGAGGAAGTGAAGGCAGAGTTGGTGTCACTCCGTCCGTATCGCCGGTGGGTGGAGGAACAGCGCGTCGCGCTGCCCGAAGCCGTTCACGTGGCGGCAGCTCCGCGCAGCGCCGCCGCGCTCGCGCGGATGCAACGGGCGTTTGGCTACACGCGCGAAGAACTCCGCATGATCCTGGCGCCAATGGCGGAGACCGGTGAGGAAGCTGTCGGATCGATGGGCAATGACACACCGCTCGCCGTGTTGTCCGAACGGCCGCAATTGCTCTTCGCCTATTTCCGGCAGCTGTTCGCGCAGGTCACCAACCCTGCCATCGACCCAATTCGCGAACAGCTCGTGATGTCGCTCGGCGTGTTCCTCGGCCCGCAGGCGAACCTGCTGGACGAGCGGCCAGAGCATGCGCGGCAGCTGCGCCTCGAACATCCCATTATCAGCGAGGCGACCCTCGCGGCGCTCGGCGCGCTCGATGAGCCGACCATACGTCCTGTCACGCTCGACGCCGTGTTCCTTGCGGCGGGCGGCTCCTCGGCGCTCGAACCTGCGCTCGATGCATTGTGTCGCGATGCGGAACGTGCGGTCCTCGCGGGCTGTGGCATCCTCGTGCTTAGCGATCGGGTGACGAGTGCCGAGTGGGCTCCAATTCCTTCACTGCTCGCGTTGGCGGCGGTTCATCATCATCTCGGCCGTGTGGGCCTGCGCGCAAACACGGGGCTTGTCGTCGACACGGGTGAGGCGCGCGATGTGTCGCAGGTTGCGCTGCTCATTGCGTTCGGCGCCGGCGCGGTGTGCCCGTATCTCGCCTTTGAGACACTTGGTGCCATGGTGCACGACGGAGAACTCTCCGGCGTAAAGGACGAGGCCAAAGCGCGCGCCAGCTATACCAAGGCAGTTGGCAAGGGGCTGCTGAAGGTGTTGTCGAAGATGGGCATCTCGACGCTGCAGAGTTATTGCGGCGCGCAAATCTGCGAAGCAGTGGGACTCGATGCGTCGCTGGTGGCGCGCCACTTCACCGGCACGTCATCGCGCATTGGCGGCATCGGCCTTGAAGAAGTTGCCGAGGAGACTTTACAGCGACACGCGTTTGGCTTCGGGGAGGTCGAGCCTGCGCTCGCGCTGGACTCCGGTAGCACGTATCACTATCGCGTTGACGGCGAGCAGCACAATTGGAATCCGCGCACCATTGCGGCACTTCAACACGCGACGCGCAGCGGCAGCGCAACGACGTATCGCGAATTCAGCCGGCTTGCGGACGATGAGAACGCGCGGTTCACACTGCGCGGGATGCTCGACTTTGCCGAGTGCACGCCGGTGCCGCTGGCGGAGGTGGAGCCCGCAACAGCCATTGTGCGCCGCTTCGTCACCGGCGCGATGTCGTTCGGGTCGATCAGCAAGGAGGCGCACGAGACGCTCGCCATCGCGATGAATTCGCTGGGCGGTCGGAGCAACACGGGTGAAGGTGGTGAAGATCGCGAACGGTTCGGCACCAACCGCACCAGCGCGATCAAGCAGATCGCGTCAGCGCGCTTCGGCGTGACGGCGGAGTACCTCGTCAATGCGCAGGAACTCCAGATCAAGATTGCGCAGGGAGCAAAGCCGGGCGAAGGCGGTCAACTGCCGGGCCACAAGGTGGACGCCGTCATTGCGCGCACGCGTTGCGCGACACCGGGC
>JBDTXZ010000275.1:0-5686 GCA_040005935.1 bacterium
GTTCACCGAGTGTCCAACTGGCCTGCATTGGGAATTGGGTGTTTCTATTTCGCGAAAAGGGAACGCAATGCCCAAGTACCCGGCGTCCACAAGAGCTCGCTTGGTAGGCCCGTCTCTGTCGACCTCTTCTTTATAGAGAGAGCGATACGGGAATCGATGTCAGGATCGATTGTGAGAAGACGTCCGTCCACACCTGTTCTGCGCGCTTTGCCCGGATGAGCTGCGCGAGACTTGGATCCGTCGCCACCACCTCGTCGAAATGCCGAGCCAGAAAGATTGCTACTTGCCGCTGCCGGTTCTCGTGTCGCAGGCGCGGTTATGGCGTGCGGCGTGCGCGGCGATCCACGCGAGCATCTCAACGGGATACGTGGGGCGGAACGATGCGTACCCCGCCGCAGTACCAGAGACGTAGTCGGAGTAGCTAGACATCTCGCATGAACGTGTACAGTATTCGCGGCGGTCAGGCTCGCTGAACGCCCACGTATTCTCTTCCGTGCGACCTCTTTTCGTCATGCACGTACCGAATCGCGCCGAGTCATTGGTCACGAACGAAACGCCGCCAACTCGATCTTTTCTCGACAGCGATGGTTCGCAGTGGCTGGTGTACGAACAACAGTTCGCCGACTACGACCGCCGACGCGGAATGTCGTTGATTTTCTCCAGCGATGCCGCCGTACGCAGAGTGCGCGACTATCCAGCCAATTGGTTCGATCTCACCGACGAACAGTTGGTGGTGCTCAGCTGGAAGGCGTAATTGCCAGCGTAAGTGCAGGTCCTTCGCTTTGCTCAGGGCGACAAACCACCAAGTCGCGCGTTATCGCGGTACGCCGAGCTTTTCTCCGACGGGCGCGTTGATTGGCCGAGCTGGTTCCAGTCCGCCGCCGAGTGCGGCCGCCTGGCGATCGGACATCAAACGTGTCACGAAGCGCTGGCCTTCGGACACGCGCTCGACTTCAATGGCGATCGAATCGATCGCTTGCTCCATGCGCTCAAGCCGCTGCGTGTTGTCCACTGACCCCGGCGCCTGCCTCGGCAACGATCCACGCTTCCAGAACATCCTGGCGATGGAGACGGCGATGGGCGCCAGCACGAAAAGCGTAAAGACGATCGCGATTGGCACCATGTTGTTGAGCGCCCTATCTCTGGGAAAGTTATTGGGGCCGCCGTACGGTTGGGTGGTCTGGGCTCTGCCCGCCGACAGGGACGCCAGTTGCGACCCATTCTGGTCGATATCGCTCTCGAGGCGGGCAATGCGTGCGTCAAGAACACCGAGCCGCTGCTCGAGCCCCGAACGGTCGGCGCCGGTGGCGTTCTTCAACGAGCGCTGGACATCAGCGCGCCGGCCTGTGGCCGACCTGAGTTGATTGGAGAGCTCACTCGCTCGGACGCGCAGCGCTGCAAGGTCGCGCGACGTGAGCTCGGCTGCTGGCACCATGTTCATGACCTGCCCGAGAGGAGCACCTGATGCTACAGTGGGCGCGGTGGGCGCAGTCGGCGCAGCGGGACTTTGAGCGGGGCGTGCTTGGGTCATGCGACTCCATACGAAGTGCAAGGCGCAGGGTTTCTGAACCGCGCCGCCAACCGATGGACGATTGTAGCCCCTCGCGGTACGGCCTAGGGCACAGGGATGGAGAACGCCAGCGTGCCGCCGCCGTCCACGCTCGGCACTACGGTGGCGCTCAATATGAACTTGTCCAGTTTATTGTCGGGATGTGCATGGGAATACCGCACGACCTTCAGGCCGCTGAACGTTCCGACCGCCGCACCGAGTACGACGTCGCTCGCCCAGTGGTTGTTGTGATACATGCGGGAGAGTCCTACCAGCGTCGCTCCCCCATACATCACCGGCGCGACGATCCACACGGCGCCGGGTGCAATGCGCCGAGTCTCGCTCGTCACCGCGGCCGCGGCGGCAAAAGCGGTTGTCGTGTGTCCTGATGGAAACGACTGGAAGTCGGCCGCTGTGAGCTTCGCCCCATTGGGCTGGACGCCAGAGACGCTTCTGCCGAACCCCCTCAGGAAGCGATAGTCATGCGGATTGGTATCACCCGTCGCATATGGTCGCGCTCGGCCGAGTACGCCTTTGAGCACGCTGGTAAGCGTAGATGCGAGGATGACGGCTTCGGTGCCGTGCCACCCAAGGTCCGCTATGTCGGGATGGTGGCTGATCTTGCCTGCCGCGTACAAGCCGCCACCGATGAAGAAGGCACCTGGGCTCGTGATCAACTCCACGCCAGTGCCGGATTTATTGAGAAATCTGTTCGCCTGAAGGTCCTCGTCCTGAATGGTCTCGGCGATGTGGCGGTCCGCTGGCAACATCGCGATCGTGAGCCCCGCGAAGGCGGCCGCAAGCGCAGCGTCGCGGAACGTGAATAGCGTTTTGTGGGTCTTTTCACTCGCGGTGTCGCGCACGGTTACTGTTCGCCCGTCAGTGCCCGTGGTTGCCTGTGCTGAAAGCGGCACTCCTATAGCTGCGAGGACGAGCGCGAAGAGCGAGGTGCGACAGCAGCGTGCTGCGAGCCGAGCCATTGTTTTCGTTGGTGTAAGAGCGAGTCTCGTGACAACCCCGCGGGTGCAGAATGCAGGAATCGCGCGCGCATGCCCGTCGAGCGCAGTTCGTGCATTGGCGATGCCCATGTCCTTACACGGTGAGTCCGTCTGAACGCCATGCCTTTCCGATGATCAGTCACCTCGGCCGCCTCATTGGTGACTACGGGTACTTGATCATCGCGCTCTTCATTTTCGCGGAGGGGATGGCACTGCCATTCCCAACCGACACGACCTTGGTCACCGCTGCAGCGTTCGCCGCGCATGGGCGGTTGTCCGTCGTGATGATTTTCTGTGTTTCGACGATATCGACGACTCTCGGGACGTCGGTTGCGTTTGTTCTCGGCAGGCGCGGCGGTGACTTCTTCGACAAGCACTCGAAGCGCGTGAGTCCGACGGTGCTCGCGCGCACACGTGGCTTCTTCGATAGACACGGAACCACGGCAGTCTTGCTCGGGCGTTTTATTCCTTTCGCGCGCATGCTGATTTCGCCGCTGGCTGGACTCTCGTCCATGAGTTTTGCGCGATTCAGTCTCTTCAATATTGCCGGGGCCGCGTTGTGGTCAGCGGTCTTCTGCGGTGTGGGCTATTTTTTTGGCCAGCATCCGCCGTCGTTCGGTCGTGGGCTGGGGCGAGGTGCGCTCGTTGTCACGGCCGGACTGGGAGTGATCGTCACCGTGGCCGTGGCGGGCGGATGGTTGGTGGAGGAAAGCGACGCCGCATGGCGAGCCGAAGGAACGGTGTGGCATCGCATACTGATGTCGGCGCCGCTGCGGTGGCTAGCGGGACATTCCCCTGCGGCGCGCGCGTTCTTGTTTCGTCGATTCACACCGGGTGACTATCTGGGGCTGAACCTGACGATCGGCCTCGGGCTGAGCTTCGTCGCGCTCGTGATCTTCAGCGCGATCACGAATTCAGTGCTTGCGCAAGGCGCCGTTCCGGAGTTCGACCTGTTTCTCGCTGCCGCGATGCACGAGACTGCAACGGCATCGAGCATGTCGTTCTGGGCGGCGGTGAGCCGATTCGGGAACCTCGCGCTGGTTGCTGTTCCTGGATTCTCGCTCGCGTTGTGGCTGTTGTACCGGCGAAAGACCTGGCTTCCGTTCATCGGTCTGTGTGCGTCGCTCGTTGGCAGCACGCTTCTCGACGTTGCCATCAAGCACTTCTTTGCGCATCAGCATGGGCCAGCTGGGCTCTCTGGCACGGACATGATTGGAACGCCAAGCGGACAGGCGCTTGGGTCATTGGTGGGATACGGGATGGTTGCCTATTTCCTGATTCTCATGACGCGACAGCATTACCTGCGCATTCTCGCTGCGCTGGCTGCGTTGCTGCTCGTTCTCGCGATCAGCTTTGGGCGGATGTATCTCGGCAATCGATACTTCAGCGACATCGTGGTTGGCTTGGCCGCGGGCGGCGTGTGGCTGTCAGCCTGTCTCACTGGGCTCGAAGTCGCGCGGCGGAGAGCGGCCAGCGGATCGGTAGGCGCTGCCCTTAGGTGGTCCGACGATTGAACCCTCAAAGCTGTCCTTTGGCCCCTGACGCTTTAACTTTGCTGCTCCCCAAGCCTCTGGAATGAAATGCCAGCTACTGAAGTACGACACTTTCGTTGGTCCGATATCCCGGAGGAGCGTGTAACGGACGCTATCACGCGGAAGCTCATCACGGGCGATGACATGATGCTTGCGCATGTCTACCTGAAGAAGGACGCCTTGGTGCCGCAGCACTCGCATCACAACGAGCAGCTCACGTACATCCTCTCTGGCGCGCTGCACTTCTACATCGGCGCCAATCGCGAGCAGGAGATCATCGTTCGTGAGGGAGAGGTCCTGCACATTCCGTCGAATGTGCCGCACGAGGCGCGCGCACTCGAGGACACGCTCGATGTCGACGTCTTCAGTCCACCTCGACAGGATTGGCTGGACGGAACGGACAGCTACTTCCACACGACGACGTAGGAATGGATCTCGGGCTCGGCGGAAAGATTGCGCTCGTTGCCGCGGCGAGTCGTGGGCTTGGGCGCGCGGTGGCGGAGGAGCTCGCACGCGAAGGCGCGCATCTGGTCATTTGTGCGCGCGGTGCGGAGGTGCTTCGCGATACTGCGGAGTCAATTCGTGCAGCGACGGGAAGTCGCGTCGTTGACGTCGTTGCTGACCTCTCCCTTCCGGCTGATGTGGCTCGCGTCGCTGAGCGTGCGCTTTCGGAGTTTGGGCGCGTGGACGTGTTGGTGACGAATGGTGGCGGTCCGCCCGCTGGACCGTTCGAAAGTCATTCGGCAGACGCGTGGCAGGCAGCGGTTCGGCAGAACCTCATGAGCGTGGTCGAGCTGACGCGAGCCATATTGCCCGGGATGAAGGAGCGGCGTTGGGGCCGCATCATCAACGTGACGTCCATTGCGGTGAAGCAGCCGGTGGACAACCTGATTCTGTCCAACAGCGTGCGTGCTGCCGTCACTGGATTTGCGCGCACACTTGCGAACGAAGTCGCGCCGTTCGGCATCACGGTGAACAACGTGATGCCTGGCTACACGCGAACGCAGCGCGTCGAGGAGTTGGCTGAGCGGAATGCCTCGCTGAAAGGCACAACACCGGCCGCTGAGCGCGCGGTGTGGGAAGGACAGATTCCGATGGCACGTCTTGGCGAGTCCGCGGAGTTTGCGGCGATGGTCGCGTTTCTCGCGTCGGAACGTGCGAGCTATACGACGGGCGCGTCGATCCCGGTGGACGGCGGCTGGATCAAGTCATTGCTCTAAGGCGTGGCGGCGTGACGCAAAAGAGGCCGGCGGTATTTGCCGCCAGCCTCTTTGTATTCGATCAGAACGGAAGATCGTCGTCGTCCGGAAACGGTGTGTCGTCGTATGGAGGTGGCTCACTCGGCGGTGGCGCGTCGTTAGGGGGTGGACCAGAGCGTCCACCGGCGCGCGGCGTGGGTGCCGGATACGGACTGGGCCCGCTCCGTGGCGGCCAGATGATACCCTCGCAACCCGGGCCGCCGCGCTCCTTCGGCTTGTTCTTGCACTTGAAGTCCGGCGCTTTTGGATTGCGCTTGGTGAGTCGGTCATCCCACATGGGGCCGCCGCAGATAGGGCAATTCGGCATGCCATCCGCGGCCTTCGATGGCTCGACACTTGGCGCCGCGG
>JBDTXZ010000276.1:0-5674 GCA_040005935.1 bacterium
AAGATCAACGGACGTATTGCGCCACTGTCACGGCCGCTCCGCAATTCGGAAACGGTGGAAATCATCACCGCGCCGACTGCGAAGCCGAGCAGGGATTGGCTACAGCACGTTCGCACGGGCCGCGCTCGGCACAAGATCCGGCAATGGCTCCGCCATGAGGAGCAGACCTCGTCGATCAAGCTGGGTCAGGACATTCTCGATCGTGAGTTGAAGCGCCGGCGGTTGGCGAAGGTGGACGACGCGACGCTCGACAAGGCGGCGCACGAGTTGTCGCTCACGGACGCGACGCAACTCTATGCGCAGATCGGTCAGGGCGACGTGAGTGTCGGCCTCGCGATCAAGCATCTCTACCCGGAATACACCGAGCAAGAGGCGCCGAAGCCGACCTTCGTGGAGCGATTGGTAGATCGCGTTCGCGGTACGAAGGGTATGAAGATTCAGGGCGTCGACGGACTCATGGTCCGGTACGCCCAGTGTTGTCAGCCGGTGCCGGGCGATCCGGTGACCGGGTACGTGACGCGCGGCCGCGGCGTGAGCATTCATCGCGCCGACTGCCCGAACCTGCTCTTTCTGGCGCATGAACCGGAGCGCCGGCTCGAGATCGATTGGCAGGGCGCAGACGGCGAGCGGTTCCTGGTCCGTCTTGCGCTGGAGGGCAACGACCGTCGTGGACTATATGCCGACGTCGCCGCTGCGGTGACCGACTCCGGAACCAACATTCGCGGCATGGAGCTCAAGAGCACCGATGGCAAGGCGATAGGCGCCGTATTGGTCGAAGTGGAAAACCTTGCGCACCTGCAGAAGATCATCAAGGCGGCGCGCAAGGTCAAAGGCATTACCGAAGTGGCGCGACGCGAGCGAATTACGCCTGACAACTAAGTGTCAGTGCGTGAGCGCGTACATGATGTAATTGACGCCAAGCTTGTACGCCTCGTTGTCCTCTGCGACGACGCTCATGCCGGTGCCTGAGAATTCCCAGAAATCCGAGACGTCCGTGTTGAAGTTGATCATCGCGAGCAGGCGCTTCTTCGGGTCGTTGTCCTCGTAGATCGCCTTCAGGATCGGCGGCCCCGCGTCGTATTTCTGCGGGATGATGTTGAACGAGTTAATCTCGAAGAAGGAATGAAAGATCGGGTGCGATGGTTGCATGTCAAAGAAGCGGACGTTTGGGAGCACGCGCTTCATCTGCACCTCGAAGTTCTGCCACCCGGGATTGCCGCGCCCGTCTCGAAAATCGTCGAAGATGACGAAGCCGCCCTTCGCGAAGTACGCTCGCAACCCGGCCGCCTCCTTGTCTGTCATCGTCCAGTAGCCGGCCTCACTCATGTAGGAGACTGGGAATTTCATCAGCTCCGGATCGTCGAGGGCGAGGATGTTGCTGGCGTCGGGATGCAGCTTGATCTCGCTTACGACCCCAAGGATACGCATGAGGTTGTTCTCGGCGCGCGGATACCCGTGGGACCAGGAAGGCAGTCCGAAGTAGTAGAACCCGCCAGGCGCGGTGGTGTACTTCAGTCTCGCGAAGACGAACTTTCCGTCGTACG
Source organism: bacterium (assembly GCA_040005935.1). GTDB lineage: Bacteria > Gemmatimonadota > Gemmatimonadetes > Gemmatimonadales > Gemmatimonadaceae > AG11. Next base: position 1,545 of record JBDTXZ010000276.1, read on the forward strand.
GCGTCGCGTGTATGACGAGTTCCGGAGCCGGCCCGCGATTGCCGAATCGTTGCGCCAATGCAGGTGACGCCAGGAACGCCGTGGCAACAAACAACAGCGCTGGCCGACTGATGGACGAGAACGGAGGCATCACGACTCTCATGTATGGGTGCACGTATGAATACACCCATTCTGCCACTCGTGCTGGGCGCTGAAAAGCCCCTCCCGAACATTACCCGAAAGTGTTAGGATTCGTTCATGTCTTCTCGCGCGAACTTCATCCTTCAGGCGCCGTTCCAGCCTGCCGGCGACCAGCCAAAGGCCATCGCGGAGCTGATGGCCGGGCTCGATCGCAACGATCGGTTCCAGGCGTTGCTCGGCGTCACTGGTTCGGGAAAAACGATGACGATGGCGAATGTCATCGCCCAGTACGGCAAGCCGACGCTCGTGATGAGCCACAACAAGACGCTCGCCGCGCAGCTTTACGGCGAGATCAAGAGCTTCTTCCCGCAGAATGCTGTCGAGTACTTCATCTCGTACTACGACTACTACCAGCCGGAAGCGTACGTCCCCACGACGGACACGTACATCGAGAAGGACGCATCGATCAATGAAGACATCGACCGCTTACGACTGCGCGCGACGTCGTCGCTGATGGAACGGAACGACGTCATCATCGTTGCCACCGTGAGCGCGATTTACGGCTTGGGCGACCCTGTGTCGTACCGCGAGCAGATGGTGACGATCACCACTGGCCAGAAGGTGAATCGCGACGACTTGCTGCGATCGCTGGTTCGTATTCAGTACAACCGCAACGACGTCGCGTTCGAGCGCGGCACCTTTCGCGTGCGCGGCGATACCGTCGAGGTTTTTCCTGCGTATGAAGAGCAGGGGGTGCGTGTCGAGCTGTGGGGTGACGAAGTCGAGCGCATTTCCAAGATCAACGTCCTCACCGGTGAGACGATTGCAACGCTCGAGCGCGCAGCCGTGTATCCGGCGAAGCACTTCGTCACGCAGCGCCCGACGCTCGAGCGAGCGGTACGGTTGATCAAGGCGGAGCTTACGGAGCGCCTGACGGAGATGCGCAACAATGGACGGCTTTTGGAGGCACAGCGTCTCGAGAGCCGTACGAATTTCGACATCGAGATGATGCTCGAGATTGGAACCTGCGCGGGTATCGAGAATTATTCGCGTCACCTGTCCGGACGAGTTGCGGGTGAGCGGCCCGCCTGTCTGTTCGACTATTTCCCGGAAGACTTTCTCGTCGTCGTCGACGAATCGCACGTCTCGCTGCCGCAGATTGGCGGCATGTTCAACGGAGATCGCGCGCGCAAGTTGACGCTTGTGGATTACGGATTCCGTCTGCCAAGTGCGCTCGACAACCGTCCGCTGATGTTCGATGAGTTTCTGTCGCTCACACCGCGCGCGGTCTTCGTGTCGGCCACACCGGGCGAATTGGAGCTTCGTCTCACGGAAGGAGTGGTCGTCGAGCAGATCATTCGCCCAACAGGGCTCATCGATCCGGAAATCGAGATTCGTTCGGTGCGTGGTCAGGTGGACGATTTGCTGGGTGAGATTCGCGCGCGTGTGAAGGTGGGCGAGCGCGTGCTGGTGACAACGCTGACGAAACGGATGTCGGAGGATCTGACCGACTATCTCCAGCAGGTCGGCGTTCGCGTGCGCTACATGCACAGCGACATCGACGCGATTGAACGCATGGAGATTGTCCGCGGGCTCAGGCTCGGTGAGTTCGACGTCCTGGTCGGCATCAACTTGCTGCGCGAAGGGCTCGACATGCCCGAGGTGTCGCTCGTCGCCATTCTCGATGCGGACCAGGAAGGCTTTCTGCGCTCGGATCGTTCCCTCATCCAGACGGTCGGCCGCGCGGCTCGGCACATCAACGGCCGAGCAATCTTTTACGCTGACCGGATCACGGGCTCCATGCAGCGGTGCATGGACGAGACGGCGCGTCGCCGTGAGATCCAGCGTGCGCACAACATCGAACACGGCATTACGCCGACCTCGGTGTCGAAGAGCATCGCTGATGTTCGCTTCGTCACACGTGTCGCCGACGCACGCATGGAGCGCGACGAGGAGCGTCCAAAGCGCGGACGGAAGGTTGCCGAGACAGAGGCGCCGACGTACGAGTTGGTGGAGCCGGAGACGTTGGTGAAGATGCTGGAAGAGCAAATGCGCGAGGCCGCCGTTGCGCTCGACTTCGAGGCTGCTGCGCGACTGCGCGATCAGCTCTTCGAAGTGAGGGCGCGGATGACGGGCGGTGCCGCGCGCGGCAAGGTTGCTGCCGACGCGAAGGCCGCACGATGACGAGCGGTGACTCGTCAGGCGCCCCTACGCATCCACCTCTTGTGCCGCCGTTGGCGAATCATGGCGCGTTGGCCATGACCGAAACCGAACTCCGTGATTGGGGTCGCCGGTTCGGCCGATCGGCGCACGCGCCGCTCGTCGTGACGATCTCGGGCGAGCTGGGAGCAGGGAAAACGACGCTCGTGCAGGCAATCTGTGACGGCTATGGGGTGACGGACGAAGTCACCAGTCCCACGTTTGCGCTCGTTCACGAGTACTCAGCGCCCCGTTCTTCGGTGCAGCATCTGGATCTCTATCGGCTCGAGCGTCCAGACGAATTGGACGCACTGGGGTGGGACGAGATCGTGTATGGGCAGGACGTCGTGCTGATTGAGTGGCCTGAGCGCGCGGGCAATCGGATTCCGACGGGCCACGTGACGCTCTCGCTTCAGCATCTTCCGGACGATCCTGATCGCCGCCTCCTCTACGCGGGAGGAAGACCGTGATCACGCTTGTGGTCGAGGCATCAACCTACGCGGGAAGCGCAGCGCTGCTCGATGGGAGCACGCTCCTCGGGCAGTGCTCAGTCGCCATGCGCGGTAAGGAGCATGAAGCGCTGATGCCGGCGGTCGCGACGCTGCTGGCAGAGTCTGGACGACGGCCTGAGGAAATCGAGCGCATCGTCTGTGGCGCCGGTCCGGGGAGCTTCACGAGCCTCCGTATTGCGGCGTCGATCGCGAAGGGGATCGCGCTGGCGTCTGGCGCGACACTGATTCCCGTTTCTTCGCTGGCGCTATTGGTCGCGTCTCATGAGCCGCAGACGCCAGGGCGATACATTGCCACCGTGGATGCAATGCGAGGCGAGAGCTACGTACAGGAATTCGAAGTGGGTCCTGCCGGGGACGTGCGCGCCATTGGGGAGATCGAAGTGATTCCCACGTCGACCGTGGATCAGTTTGCGGATTCTGCAGGAGCGATTGCACTCGGCCCAACGCGACACGCCGGTGCGCTGGTGGTTCCGCACGCGCGCGCGGCGGCACACATCACAAATCAACTCGACGCGACCGCGCCTGCGGATCTGGCAGGTTGGGAGCCGCGCTATGGGCGCTTGGCGGAGGCGCAAGTAAAGTGGGAGGCGGAGCATGGTCGACCGCTCCAGCCTGGTTGAGCGACGGGCCTCTGATCATCCGGCCGGCTGGGATTTCCGATTTGGAATCGGTTGTCGGAATCGAGCGCGACTCGTTTGCGGACCCGTGGAGTCGCCAATCGTTCGAGTCGTCACTTGAGCTCGACCGCATTCGGTTTATGGTGGCCGTAGAGGCAGGTCGGCGCAGCGAAACTGGCGGCGAGACAATTCTCGGGTACGTTGTTGCGTTGCTGCTGTTTGATGAAGCGGAGATAGCGGACCTCGCGGTGGCACCCTCCGCAAGACGACGGGGAATCGGTGGGTTGCTGCTCGACCGAGCGGCAACCGAAGCGGCTTCGGCAGGTGTCAGGTCGCTTTACCTTGAGGTCCGTGAATCGAACTCGGCGGCGCGAGCTCTCTATGAATCGCGGTCGTTTGTCGCAGTGGGACGACGGCGCGGGTACTATCAGCATCCGCCGGAAGACGCGCTGCTCCTCAAGCGCGATTTGGGTCCGGTGTGAGATAAAGTGTTACATGAAATAGAATGTACAAGTGCTGCAATCGTTTGATGATACAACCACGAAGAGAATACTTTAGCATGTGGACGAGGCATTGACATCTCGTCCAGGGAGGAGTGTATGAGCCGGAGCTTGAACAAGGTGACGTTGATTGGAAACCTCGGGAACGATCCCGAGGTGCGCTCGACCACCGGTGGCAATCG